>NZ_JBICCO010000119.1:0-17738 GCF_043119405.1 Achromobacter sp. 413638 | reverse complement strand
GGGGGGGGGGGGGGGCGCGGCGGGCCGCCGCCCCCCCCCCCCCCCCCCCCGCCCCCCCCCCCCCCCCCCCCCTGGAGGCCCAGGGCTTCAAGACCGCGCTGGACCGCACGGCGCTGGCCGTGCACCAGCGCTTCGCCGGCACCGACGCCCAGCGTCTGGCCAGCCTGACGCGCGCCATCAAGCAGAAGCTGCCCATCGTCATGGCGACGCGCGGCGGCTACGGCCTGGGCCGGCTGCTGCATCTGATCGACTGGAAGGCCATGGCCGATAGCGGCAAGCGCTTCGTCGGCCTGAGCGACTTCACCGCCTTCAACCTGGCCCTGCTGGCCAAGACCGGCGCGGTCAGCTACACCGGCGCGACCGCCGTCGCCGATTTCGGCGGCAAGAAGGTCGACGACCTGACCGAGGCGCTGTTCGGCGAGATCATGCGTGGCGAGCTGGAGATTCTCAGCTTCGAGACCCAGGACGCCGATCCGGTCGATTGCCGCGGCATCCTGTGGGGCGGCAACCTGGCGATGGTGGCATCGCTGCTGGGCACGCCGTACATGCCCAAGGTGCGCGGCGGCATCCTGTTCCTGGAGGACGTGGCCGAGCATCCTTACCGCGTCGAGCGCATGCTGATCCAGCTGTGGCAAGCCGGCATCCTGGACAAGCAGAAGGCCATCGTGCTGGGCCGCTTCAGCGATTACAAGCTGGCGCCGCATGACAATGGCTATGACCTGCACGAAGTCGTCGCCTGGCTGCGCAAGAGGGTCAAGGTGCCGGTGGTCACGGGCCTGCCTTACGGCCACGTCGCCACCAAGGCCACGCTGCCGATCGGACAGAAGGTCGGCCTGGCCACCGAGCCGGGCATGGCGCACCTGGTGATCGACGAGCATATGGGGTAAGCCTACACGCGTGGTCGGGGCTGTCCTGTCCCGATTTTCCGCCGCCCGGGCCCGCGCCGGGCGGTTTGTCGTCCGGGCTTGCTACACTATCGGGTTTTCCCAGGCGCGTCTTCGGCCGCGCCGTTCGGGCAACTTTCATATCCCCGCTCCAAGACACCGTGATCTCAACCGCCAATCTCACCATCCAGTTCGGTCCCAAGCCCCTGTTCGAGAACGTCAGCGTCAAGTTCGGCGAAGGCAACCGCTACGGGCTGATCGGGGCCAACGGGTCCGGCAAGTCGACGTTCATGAAGATCATCGGCGGCGACCTGGAACCCTCGGCGGGCAACGTGTCGCTGGAGCCGGGCGTGCGCCTGGGCAAGCTGCGCCAGGACCAGTTCGCGTTCGAGGACTTCCGGGTGCTGGACGTGGTCATGATGGGCCACACCGAAATGTGGTCGGCCATGTCCGAGCGCGACGCGATCTACGCCAACCCCGAGGCCAGCGAAGACGACTACATGCGCGCCGCCGACCTGGAGGCCAAGTTCGCCGAATACGACGGCTACACCGCCGAGGCGCGCGCCGGCGAGCTGCTGCTGGGCCTGGAAATCGCCGTCGACCTGCACAACCTGCCGATGCGCGAAGTGGCGCCGGGCTGGAAGCTGCGCGTGCTGCTGGCGCAGGCGCTGTTCTCGAATCCCGACGTGCTGCTGCTGGACGAGCCGACCAACAACCTGGACATCAACACGATCCGCTGGCTGGAGAACGTGCTCAACGGCTACCAGAGCACGATGATCATCATCAGCCACGATCGTCACTTCCTGAACCAGGTGTGCACGCACATGGCCGACGTGGACTATGGCGAGATCCGCATCTACCCCGGCAACTACGACGACTACATGCTGGCCTCGACCCAGGCTCGCGAGCGCCTGGTGTCCAACAACGCCAAGGCCAAGGAACGCGTCGCCGAACTGCAGGACTTCGTGCGCCGCTTCGCCGCCAACAAGTCCAAGTCGCGCCAGGCCACCTCGCGCCTGAAGCAGATCGACCGCATCAAGGCCGAGCAGGTCGAGGTCAAGCCCTCGTCGCGCCAGAACCCGTACATCCGCTTCGAGCAGAACAAGGTCATGCACCGCCAGGCGGTCAACGTCGAGCACCTGACCAAGTCCTACGACGCGCCGGTCATCAAGAATTTCTCGGCCATGGTCGAAGCCGGCGAGAAGATCGCCATCATCGGCGCCAACGGCGTCGGCAAGACCACCTTGCTGCGCCTGCTGGCCACGGACCTGGCGCCGGATTCCGGCACGGTGAAATGGTCGGAAAACGCCGACCTGGGCTACATGGCCCAGGACGTGTCCGACCAGTTCCTGCAGACCGACAGCAACCTGCTGGACTGGATGGGCGACCACCGCCAGCCGGGCGACGACGACCAGTCCATCCGCTCTGTGCTGGGCCGCCTGCTGTTCTCGGCCGACGATCTGCCCAAGGCGCCCAAGGTGCTGTCCGGCGGCGAGAAGAACCGCATGACCTTCGGCCGCCTGATGCTGGGCCGGCACAACGTCATGCTGCTGGACGAGCCGACCAACCACCTGGACATGGAATCGATCGAATCGCTGCAGTTCGCGCTGGAGAAATACCAGGGCACGCTGGTGTTCGTGTCGCATGACCGCGAGTTCGTGTCCGGCCTGGCCACGCGCGTGATCGAGATCCTGCCATCCGGCGAAATCGTCGACTACCGTGGCGGCTACGAGGACTACCTGACCTCGCGCGGCATCGAAGCCTGAGCCTGCTGACGGGTCTTGCGCCCGCCGGCTGCAAACGGCGCGCCTGACGGTGCGCCGTTTGCTTTTGCCGGCCGCCATGTCGTTCTGGATCGGCGGCTTTCAGCAAACCGCAATACGCGCCGCGCTATCATCGGCGCGGCCCGGCTCCGCCCAACAGCCACGGCCGCGTTTCTTCCTCCCACGTTTTTTCGCGGACCGCCGGATGTCATTTCAGCGGCCAGCGTCTCGCAGCCATGCCTCCCTCTACCCACACCGCGCCCGATGGCGCGCAATTGAGCGCCTTCGCGCTGACCGTGCGCATTGTCGCCATCGCCTTCTTCACCTTCATCTGCTATCTGGCCATCGGCCTGCCGCTGGCGGTGCTGCCCGGCTATGTGCATGGGCAACTGGGCTACGGCTCGGTGCTGGCCGGGCTGGCGATCAGCGTGCAGTACGCGGCCACGCTGTTGAGCCGTTCGCACGCCGGACGCATGGCGGACACGGTGGGTCCCAAGCAGACCGCCGTCGTCGGCATGGCGGCCTGCGCCGCCAGCGGCGTGTTCCTGTTGCTGGCCTATGCCTTCGAGCGCAGCGCGTGGCTCAGCCTGTCCGCCATCATCGCCAGCCGGTTGGCGCTGGGTTTCGGCGAGAGCTGGGTCGGCACGGGCGCGGCCACCTGGGCCATCGCGCGCGTCGGGCCGCTACACACCGCGCGGGTGATTTCCTGGAACGGCATATGCACCTATGGCGGCCTGGCGCTGGGCGCGCCGCTGGGCGTGTACCTGGAAAGGGAATGGAGCATGGGCGCGCTGGGCGGCGCGGTGCTGCTGCTGGGACTGGCGGGCCTGGGACTGGCGCTGGCGCGAAAGGCGGTGGCCGTGGTCGGCGGACACCGCATGGCGTTCAAGAGCGTGGTGCTGCGCGTGTTTCCGCATGGCATGGCGCTTGGGCTGGGCTCGGTGGGCTTCGGCACGCTGGCGGCCTTCGTGGCGCTGTACTACGCCAGCCGCTCTTGGGAGGGCGCGGCCCACGCGCTAAGCGCCTTCGGCTGCGCGTTCATCGGCGTGCGGCTGTTGTTCGCCGGCACGATCACGCGTTATGGCGGCTTCCGGGTGGCGCAGGTTTCTTTTTTGGTCGAAGCCGCCGGGTTGGCGCTGCTGTGGCTGGCGCCGAGCGCCGGCCTGGCCTTGATGGGCGCCGCGTTGACCGGTTGCGGCTTCGCGCTGGTGTTTCCTGCGATCGGGGTGGAGGCGGTGGCCAGGGTGCCGGCGGGCAGCCGGGGCGCGGCGCTGGGCGCCTACTCGGCCTTCCTGGATCTGGCGCTGGGCGTGACCGGGCCCGTGGCCGGCTATATCTCGGGCGGCTTCGGCTATCCGGCCATCTTCCTGTCGGCGGCGCTGGCGGTGCTGGTGGGTTTCGGAATCGCCACCGGTCTGTATCGGCATGCCGCCCGGCAGGCGCTGGCCGCCAAGGATGTTGGCAATATATAGCTCATGGTTATTAAAAAATTCGATAAAACTTGTTTGGATTCATATAACGAATTGTTAGATTAGGTGCCGTCCCAACGCGCGCCCACGATTCGTTTCCATGAACCTGACCTTCGACCACGTCCACAAGCAATTCGGCGACCTGCCCGTCGTAGAGGGCTTCAGCAGCGAATTCAAGACCGGCGAACTGGTCGCTCTGGTCGGCCCGTCGGGCTGCGGCAAGTCCACGCTGCTTCATCTGGCCGCTGGCCTGGAAGCGCCCACGCAGGGCCAGGTGCTGGCCGACGGCAAGCCGGTGGCCGGTCCGCATCCCAGCCGCACCCTGGTGTTCCAGGAACATGCGCTGTATCCCTGGCTGACCTTGCAGGACAACGTGGCGCTGGCGCTGGAATTCCAGAACATCCCCAAGGCACGCGCGCGGGACGGCGCGCGCGACTGGCTGGCCCGCGTCGGTCTGGGCGGCTTCGAGAAGTACTACCCGCATCAGGTGTCCGGCGGCATGCGTCAGCGCGCCGCGCTGGCGCGCGCCTTCATCGCCCAGCCGCAGACCATGCTGATGGACGAGCCCTTCGGCGCGCTGGACGCGCTGACCCGCCTGAGCCTGCAGGACGTGCTGCGCCAGCTGATCGCGCAGGAACGCCCCACGGTGCTGCTGGTCACGCACGACGTGGACGAGGCGCTGTTCCTGGCCGACCGCATCGTGGTGTTCAGCGCCCGCCCGGCGCGCGTGCTGCGCGAGTTCAACCTGGCGCATCGCGTCAAGAGCCACGACCTGTCCGACCTGGCCGACGAGAAGCGCGAGATCCTGCGGCTGCTGGGCATCTCGGTAGGCGGGGCCAGCGCGCATGCCGACATGGCGCTGGCCGCCTGAGGCGCGCCGTCGCGCAATTCTTCCCATACGCGGTCCATCAAGCGGGGCCGCGCCTGAATCGAAATCCCTGGAGCACTCGATGAAACTCAAGCAATGGCTGTCCCTGCCGCTGGCCGCGGCGCTGCTGGCAGCGGCCCCCGCGATGGCGGCCGAGAAATTCCGCGTCGGCTATCTGCGCGTGATGGATGACGCGCAGGCCATCGTGGCCCAGGAAGGCGGCTACTACAAGAAGGCCGGCCTGGATTCCGAGCTGATCGAATTCAAGTCGGGCACCGACCTGATCAAGGCCATCGTCGGCGGCCAGCTGGACATCGGCGTGCTGGGCTTCACCAACGCGGTGGCCTGGGCCTCCAAGGGCGCGGACCTGAAGGTGGTGGGCGGCGCGCAGCAGGGCTATCACTCGCTGATCGTGCGCGACGATTCCGGCATCAAGGACATCGCCGGCCTGAAGGGCAAGACGCTGGCCTCGCAGGCCGAGGGCAGCACCGCCGATGTGGTGCTCAAGGGCGTGGTCCTGAAAGAGGGCAAGCTGACGCCCGACGACGTCAACGTCATGGGCGTGAGCCCGGCCGTGGCGGTGCAGTCGCTGGTGGGCAAGCGCGTGGACGCGGCCTTCCTGTTCGAACCCTATGACCGCATCGCCCAGCTGGTGGCGCCGGTCAAGCAGATCTACGAAGTGGGCCAGGCCTGGCCGTTCCCCTGCATGGTGGTGATCACCTCCGGCGAGACGCTGGCCAAGCGCAAGGACGATGTCTGGAAGGCGCTGGACGCGCAGAACCAGGCCATCGACCTGCTGCAGAAGCAGCCGGCCCAGGCGTCCAAGCTGATCGCGTCCTACTTCATCGCCGAGCCGACGCTCAAGACCCTGACGCGCGGCGAGCTGCCGCGCGAGACGGTGATCGCCGAGGCCATCAGCACCCAGGTGTTCACGCCCAAGCTGACCGACAAGGACACGCGCCGCATGCAGGAGATCGCCGACATCCTGCAGGCCCAGGGTTCGCTCAAGACGCGCGACGGCAAGCCGTATGACGTGTCCAGCATCGTCGATCTGTCCTGGCAAGAGGCTCGCAAGCTTTGAGCGCTTCCACTCGCGTGACCGGCGCCCGCAAGCATCTGGCGGGCGCCTTGGGCGTCGTATTCATTCTTGCGCTGTGGCAGGCCGCGGCGCTGGCCCTGCCTGACTTCCTGATGCCGGGCGTGCCGGCCGTGCTGACGCGTCTGGTCGAGGACCTGGGCAAGGAATCCTTCCACCAGAGCCTGCTGGGTACGCTGGGCCGTCTTGGCGCCAGCTATGGCCTGGCGCTGGCGGCCGGCATCGGCTTTGGTCTGGTGGCGGCGGTGCTGTTCTTCTTCCGCGAGGTGCTGCGCAGCGCCATCGTCATCCTGCAGTCGATTCCGTCGATCGCCTGGGTGCCGCTGTTCCTGATCGTCATGGGTTTCGGCAGCGCGCCCATCATCGTGGTGGTGGCGTTGTCGGCATTCTTCCCAGCCGCGCTGAGCGTGATGAACGCCACCGAATCGGTGCAGCGCGTGCATGTGTCGGCGGCCCGTGTCATGGGCGCCACGCGCTGGGGGCTGGTCAAGCGGGTCTACCTTCCGGCGGTCATGCCCGAACTCATCACCGGCGCGCAGCTGGCGTTTGGCAATGCGTGGCGGGCGTTGATCTCGGCCGAGATGCTGATCGGCTTCGGCAAGGGCCTGGGCCGCTCGCTGGCGTATTCGGGCGAGATCGCGGACATGACCGGCGTGATGACCAACATCCTGGTCATCGCCGTGCTGGCCGCGCTGATCGACCAGTTCGTGCTCGAGAACCTCAAGCACCGCCTGCTGCGTTACCAGTACGTATAAGGCGCGCATCATGCTGCCTGAACGGATCGGCGTTTTTCTGGCCCTGGCGGCGGCGATCTGCCTGCCGCTGGCCGGCGCCGCGCCGTCCGCGCCGCCCGAGCCCTTTGCTGCGGCGCGTGCGCGCGGCGAGCTGGTCATCGGCTTGCCCTACGTGGCGCCGCCGCCGGTCGCTGGCGCCAAGATCCGCACGCCCGATGGCCTGGACGTGGCGGCTGCCGAGAAGCTGGCCCAGAGCCTGGGCCTGCAGTTCAGCCTGCGCCAGTTGACCGCGGAAGAAGCCGGCCCCGCGCTGGCCTCGGGACAGGTGGATCTGGTGCTGGGCGAGCGCGCGGGCGTCGAGGCCGCCGCCGCCGTTCCCGGCGCGCAACTGGCCTGGCAAGGCACGGGCTATGCCGTCCGTCCCAAGGCCGTCATTCGCAGCGATACGCGCATGCGCAGCGGCGCCGACACGCGCGGCCGCCGCGTGTGCATGGCGCAGGCCGCGACCGCGGCCCAGGCCCAGGCGCGCGCCTGGGGGGCCGAGGTGCGCACCTATCGCGTGCCTTCCGATGCGCTGGTGGCGGTGCGAGAGGGCGATTGCGACGTGGGCCTGATCGACGACGCGCTGTGGGAGCCGCTGATGCGCTTTCCCGAGTGGAAGAAATTCTCGTCGACGCTGGCCGCCGAAGGGACGCGCGCCGAACGGGCGTGGCTGGTGTCCGCCGCAGCGCCGGCCGACCGCGCCTGGCTGGCCGCCGAAATGCGCGCCTGGGACCGCGCCGGCGCCTGGAAGGCGCTGGCCGCCAAGTGGGCGCGCGACGTGGCCTTCGACGTGTACCTGGACCAGGAAGTGCCGGATTGCCACGGCTAGGAGCGTGCCGCGCGGGCCGCTGCACTTACAATGCGCGGCTATGAGCCACACGCTGACCGCGCCCTGCGCGCACCAGGAAGACATCAAGAAAAGCCGCTTCGCCGCCTTTGCCGCACCCGTGTCCACGGTGGATGAGGCGATGCGCTTCTTCGCCGCGAACAGCGATCCCGAGGCCACGCACAACTGCTGGGCCTACAAGATCGGCCAGGAATACCGTTTCAACGATGACGGCGAGCCGGGCGGCACGGCGGGCCGGCCGATCCTGCAGGCGATCGAAGGGCAGGGCATGGACCGGGTGGCGGTGCTGGTGGTGCGCTGGTTCGGCGGCGTGAAGCTGGGCGCGGGCGGGCTGGTGCGCGCTTACGGCGGCTGCGCCGCCAACTGCCTGCGGGCGGGCGAACGGACCGAGATCGTCGATCTGGCCACGGTGGGCTGCCAGTGTGGCTTTGCCGAGCTGCCCTTGCTGAAGTCGCGGCTGGCCGGCGCCGGCGCGGTGATGCTGCATGAAGACTATGGCGCCGATGGCGTTGCGCTGCGCTTCACCGTGCCGCGCGCGGTCGTGGCCGAGCTTGAGGTGACGGCCGCCAATATCACGCGCGGACGGTCCGCCTGGGAAATCCTGTCCTGAAAAAAACAAAGCCCCGTGCAGGGGCTTTGCTTTTTGCGGAAAGGCGCGGCTGGGTCAGGCGTCCTGGCCGTCCTGCGCGGCGGCGATTTCCTGGTGGACCTTTTCCATGTCCACTTCCTTGATCTTGGTGAGCAGTTCCTTGAGCTGGCCGCCCGACAAGGCGCCCGGCTGCGAGAACAGCAGCACTTTTTCGCGGAACACCATCAGGGTGGGGATGGAGCGGATGCCCAGCGCGCCGGCCAGTTCCTGTTCGACGTCGGTGTTCACCTTGGCGAAGGTCACGTCGGGATGCTCGGTGGCGGCCTGCTCGAACACGGGCGCGAAGCCGCGGCAGGGGCCACACCAGGGCGCCCAGAAGTCGACGATCAGCGTGCCGTCCGGCGTGATGGCGTCCTGGAAACTGTCTTTGGTGAGTTCAACGATGCTCATTTTCTGTCCTTGCCGCGCGGGCGGCAGTAGAGGCGATGCGAGGGGCGGGGCTGTGCGGGCCATTTCCGCCCGATCCGGCGATGCACGATCCTGACGCTGAGTAGTCAATATAGTGCCGGGAACGCGGGCATCGCAATGGTGAGGCGTCCTGTCGGGCGCGGGCCGGGGCGCTCAGGCTCCGGTGCGGGTGGATAGTCCGGCGCCGTTTTTCAACGACGCCACGATCTCGAAGGAGCGGAGTCGGTCGCGGATATCGAAGAAGTCCGAGACGATCATGACTTCATCGGCCTCCGTTTCGGCGACCAGCGCCTCGAGCTTGCGCTTGACCGTGTCCGGGCCGCCGACGATGGCCGCGCCCAGTCGTTGTTCGACCGCCGCGCGTTCCCATTCGTTCCATACGCCGTCCATGCTCTCGACCGGCGGCTGCAACTGCAGCCGGTTGCCACGCACTAGGGAAAGGAACTTCAGTTCCTGCGTGGTGGCCTGGAAGCGCGCGGCCTCGTCCGTTTCGGCGGCGATGACGGGCACGCCGATCATCGAATAGGGCTTGGACAGCGTGGCGGACGGCTTGAACAGGTGCCGGTAGAGGCGCATCGCGGCCATGCCCTCGGGCGAGAAATGACCGGCGAAGGAGAACGGCAGGCCCAGCTCGGCGGCCATGCGGGCGCTGAAGTCGCTCGACCCCAGCAGCCAGATGGGAATGTCCAGGCCTTCGCCGGGAATCGCGCGCACCGGCTGTCCCGGACGCGAGGGCGCCAGGAAGCCGCGCAACTCTTCAACCAGCGCGGGGAATTCCAGGCCGCTGCGCGGGCCGCGCCGCAGCGCGTGCTGCGTGGCGCCGTCGCTGCCGGGCGCGCGGCCCAGGCCCAGGTCGATGCGGCCGGGATACAGGGTTTCCAGCGTGCCGAACTGCTCGGCGATGATCAGCGGCGCGTGATTGGGCAGCATCACGCCGCCCGAGCCCACGCGCAGCGTCTTGGTGTGCGCGGCCACGTGGCCGATCAGCACCGCCGTGGCGCTGCTGGCCACGCCGTTGATGTTGTGGTGTTCCGCCAGCCAGAAGCGGTTGTAGCCCAATCGTTCGGCCTGCTGCGCGACCGCGACGGTGTTGCGGAAGGCGTCGGCCGCGTCGCGGCCCTGGACGATGGGAGCCAGGTCCAGGATCGAAAAGGGAATGCGGGCCAGCGCGCTCATCGGGCGATCCTACAGTCCGTGGGCGAGGACGGACGGGCGATGACGATCTCGCCTGTTGCGTTACAGGCGCCGGGGCGGGCGGGGTGGCGTTCAAGGTGCAAGGCGGACTCCATGTGCTGGGATACTTGGGGAGTGTATCGACGAATTCAAGCCCGGCAGGCAGCAACCTTGTCGGCCTGCGGGTTGATCGCTTTTGCCAATCGGCGCGATTGACGCAGTCCATGCCCCGGAAACGACGCCGCCAGCGCATGTGCGCTGGCGGCGGGAACCCTCAGGTCGAAGCCGTCCGTGGCGGACGGCGCGGCCTTTATTCCGATGGGAAAAAGGCGTAGCGGATCACGAACAGCAGCGCGACCAGCCAGGTGGCCGGATGCACGTCGCGGACCTTGCCGGTGGCGGTCTTGAGCACCACGTAGCTGATGAAGCCGAAGGCGATGCCGTTGGCGATGGAGTACGTGAAGGGCATGATCAGCGCGGTCAGCGCGGCCGGGGTTGCTTCGCAGACGTCGTTCCAGTCGATGTCGATCAGCTCGCGCATCATCAGGCCAGCCACGTAGAGCAGGGCGGGCGCGGTGGCGTAGGCCGGCACGGCGCCGGCCAGCGGCGAGATGAACAGCGCGGCCAGGAACAGCACGGCCACCACCAGCGCGGTCAGGCCGGTGCGGCCGCCGGCCTGCACGCCCGAGGCGCTTTCCACATAGGCGGTGGTGCTGCTGGTGCCCAGCATCGAGCCGGCGACGATGGCCGAGCTGTCGGCGAACAGCGCGCGGCCCAGGCGGTTGGGGCGGTCTTCCGGCACCAGGCCGGCGCGCTTGGCCACGCCCACCAGCGTGCCGGTGGCGTCGAACACCTCGACCAGCACGAACACCAGGATCACGTGCACGAAGCCCGAATGCAGCGCGCCCAGGATGTCCAGCTTGAACAGCGTGGGCGCCAGGCTCGGCGGCGCCGAGAACACGCCCTTGAATTCGTTGTAGCCCAGCGCCATGGACAGCAGCGTCACGACCAGGATGCCGATCAGGATGGCGCCGCGCACGCGCAGCGCGTCCAGCGACGCGATGATGAAGAAGCCCAGGATGGCGAACAGCGGGCCGGGGCTGGTGAGGTTGCCCAGCGTGACCTTGGTCGCCGGATGGGCGGCCACGATGCCGGCGCTGCTGAGCGCGATGATGGCCAGGAACAGTCCGATGCCGGCGGCGATGGCGCTGCGCAGCGAATGCGGGATGCCCTTGATCAGCCAGACGCGGATGCCCGAGAAGGTCAGGAACAGGAAGATCACGCCCGAGATGAACACGGCGCCCAGCGCCTGCTCCCAGGTGTAGCCCATGGTCTTGACCACGGTGAAGGCGAAGAACGCGTTCAGGCCCATGCCCGGCGCCATGCCGATCGGCCAGTTGGCGATCAGCGCCATCACCAGCGAACCCAGCGCCGCGGCCAGGCAGGTGGCGACGAAGACCGCGCTGCGGTCCATGCCGGTGGAGGACAGGATGTCCGGGTTGACGAAAATGATGTATGACATCGTCAGGAACGTCGTCAGGCCGGCGATGAGTTCGGTCTTGACGGTGGTTCCATGTTCACGCAGCTTGAATAGCTTCTCCAGCATACGGGTCCCCAGTGAGTGTGTGAGTGCGCGGATTGGGCGGGCGAGGGCGGTGGACGCCTCGCCGCGTTCTTGTAAACGGGCGTATTTTCGCATCAGTTGTAAACTCTGCCGCCATGATTATTCTCGGCTTTGAAAGCTCCTGCGATGAAACCGGCGTCGCGGCCGTCTGCACTGAACGCGGATTGCTGGCGCACGCCCTGCACACCCAGATCGCCATGCACCAGGAATACGGGGGCGTGGTGCCTGAGCTGGCCTCGCGCGACCATATCCGGCGCGTGACGCCGCTGACCCGCCAGGTGCTCGAGGAAGCCGGCATCGGCATGGCCGACGTCGGCGCGGTGGCCTACACGGCCGGCCCTGGCCTGGCCGGGGCGCTGCTGGTGGGCGCCAGCGTGGCGCAGGCGCTGGCCTGGTCGCGCCGCCTGCCGGCCATAGGCATCCACCACCTGGAAGGCCATCTGCTGTCGCCCATGCTGGCCGACCCCCGGCCAGAATTCCCCTTCGTGGCCTTGCTGGTGTCCGGCGGCCATACCCAGCTGATGCGAGTCGACGGCGTGGGCCGTTACGAATTGCTGGGCGAGACGCTGGACGACGCGGCCGGCGAGGCCTTCGACAAGTCGGCCAAGTTGATGGGCCTGGGCTATCCGGGCGGTCCGGCGCTATCGAAACTGGCCGGCAGCGGCGACGCGACGCGCTTCGAGCTGCCGCGTCCCATGCTGCACAGCGGCGACCTGGATTTCAGCTTCAGCGGCCTGAAGACGGCCGTGCTGACGCGGGTGAAGGCAGCCGAGCAGGCCGGCGGGCTGGACGAGCAGACGCGCGCCGATCTGGCGGCGGCCACCCAGGCCGCGATCGTCGAGGTCTTGGCCGCCAAGTCCATCCGCGCGCTCAAGCAGACCGGCCTGCGCCGGCTGGTGGTGGCCGGCGGCGTGGGCGCCAATCAGCTGCTGCGCGCCAAGCTGGACGCGGCGCTCAAGCCGCTGAAGGCGCGGGCCTATTTCCCGCCGCTGCACCTGTGCACCGACAACGGCGCGATGATCGCCTTCGCGGCGGCGGAACGCGTCAAGGCGGGGCTGGCGGTGCTGGATCCGGACGCGCACAGCTTCACCGTGAAGCCGCGCTGGGACCTAGCGGAGATCGCCGGCTGAGGGGGAAGCCCCCCCCAAGCCGTCTTACTTCTTGGACTTGCCGCCGCCGATGCGGCTTTCGGTGCCCTGGATCAGGCGCGTGATGTTGGCGCGGTGGCGATAGAACAGCAGCACGCCGATGATGGCCAGCGCGATGCCCATCGGCGGCTGCGCGTACCAGGCCAGACCCGAGCCGAACACGTAGTAGACCGGGGCGAAGAAGGCCGCCACCAGGGCCGCCAGCGACGAATAGCGGAAGAACACCGCGATGATCAGCCAGGTGGCCGCGGTGGCCACGGCCAGCCAGGGCTGGATCGCCACCAGCACGCCCAGCGCGGTGGCGACGCCCTTGCCGCCCTTGAAGCCCAGGAAAATCGGGTACAGATGACCCAGGAAGGCGGCGACGACCACGCAGGCCAGCGCCACCGGCGTGATGCCGGGAGCCAGTTGCTCGGCCAGCCAGACGGCGAACCAGCCCTTGGCGGCGTCGCCCAGCAGGGTCAGGGCGGCGGCGGTCTTGTTGCCGGTGCGCAGCACGTTGGTCGCGCCAGGGTTTCCGGAGCCGTAGCTGCGGGGGTCCTGCAGGCCCATCAGCTTGCTGACCACCACCGCGAAAGGCACCGAGCCGATCAGGTAGGCCAGCAGGACGAGGGCGGCGGTGAACGCCAGGGAAGGTCCGGTAAGCGCCATGAATGAGGAATCCGTGGTTGGGGCCGGTCTGGGCCGGCGTTGTCGTAGTGGCTGCGGATTCTACCGCGACGGGGGCCGGATCTGGTTGAGGGTTATCGCAAGGGCATGGCAAACCGGGGTCGGCTTCGGACGGTACAATCGGCTCCGTCCACCCGTGTTTTACTTTCTTTCGGATGCACAATGCGAATTCTGGTTTCGAACGATGATGGTTATTCGGCCCCCGGGCTGGAGGCGCTGGTCAAGGCGCTGCAGGGACTGGGCGAACTGACCGTCGTCGCGCCCGAAACCAACCACAGCGGCGCGTCGAATTCCCTGACGCTCAACCGGCCCCTGTCGGTGCGCACGGCCTCGAACGGCTTCATCGCCGTCAACGGCACGCCGTCCGACTGCGTGCACGTGGCGCTGACCGGACTGATGGACGCGCGGCCCGACCTGGTCGTCTCGGGCATCAACAATGGCGCCAACATGGGCGACGACACCCTCTATTCGGGCACCGTGGCCGCCGCCAGCGAAGGCTATCTGTTCGGCATCCCCGCGATCGCCTTCTCGCTCGCCGAGAAGGGCTGGGAGCACATCGAATCGGCGGCCCGCGCCGCGCGCCAGGTGGTCGAACGCCATCTGGTGCAGCCGCTGGCGCCGCCGGTGCTGCTCAACGTCAATATCCCCAACCGCCGTTTCGAGGATCTGCATGGCTTCCAGGTGACCCGCCTGGGCAAGCGCCATCCGTCCCAACCCGTGGAGCGCACCACCACGCCCTATGGCGACACGGTCTACTGGATCGGTCCGGTCGGCTCGGCGGCCGACGCGGCGCCGGGCACGGATTTCCATGCCGTGGAGCAGGGCCTGGTCTCGGTCACGCCGCTGCGGCTGGACCTGACGCAGCACAGCCAGCTGGACGAGATCCGCGGTTGGGCGGAGCCGCTATGCGCAAGCGCGTAAGCCAGCCCGACGTGTCCCAGCCGGTGCCGGGCAGGCCGCGTCCGCTCGGCTACGGCTCCGGACTGGCGCCGGGCGTCACGCCCGCCAACAGCAACACGCGCATCTCCGCCGCCGCGCTGCCGCGCCAGCCACAGGCGCCCGTGCCGTCGTCCGGCGGCAACCTGGGCCTGAACTCGGACCGCCTGCGCCAGGCCATGGTGCAGCGCCTGCGCGCGCAGGGCATCAGCGACGAGCGCGTGCTCAACGCCATGGCCGCCGTGCCCCGCCATCTGTTCGTGGACGAGGCCCTGGCGAGCCGCGCCTACGAGGAATCGGCGCTGCCCATCGGCCATTCACAGACCATTTCCCAGCCCTGGGTGGTGGCGCGCATGATCTCGGCGGTCTGCGAGGACCGCGCCCCGACCCGAGTGCTCGAAGTGGGGGCCGGCTGCGGCTATCAGGCCGCGGTGCTGGCCCAGATCGTGCGCGAGGTTCACAGCATCGAACGCATCCGCGGTTTGTACGAATTGGCGCGCAATCACCTGCGCGCGCTGCGCCTGACGACCCGCATCCGCCTGATCTATGGAGACGGCACCGTGGGCCTGCCCGGCGTGTCGCCGTTCGATGCTATTGTTGTGGCTGCCGCTGGCTTGGCCATCCCGCAGGCGTTGCTGCAGCAGCTCGCGCCGGGAGGACGGCTGATCGCCCCCGAGGGCAGCACCAGCCAGCGCCTCGTGCTGATCGAACGCACGGGCGCCGCCAGCTGGAAACGCACAGAATTAGAGGCCGTGCGCTTTGTGCCGCTACGCGCCGGAATACAATCTTGAGCAAACAGGAGAAACGTATGCTCAACGGGCAGTTGCAACTGACCGATACCGCTTTTGGCGCGCCCATGCCGCGCCTGCGCCGTCCGCTTTATCTCGCGGGCGCCATCAGCCTGGTCGTCCTGGCCGGTTGCGCTTCCAAGGGCCAGCGCGCCCCCGTGGTCGACATGGCCGGCGGGCAGCAGACCACCGCGACGGCCCAGCCTGGCGGCAGCTACGTCGTCAAGCCGGGCGACACGCTCTACAAGATCGCGCGTTCGAACAACGTCGACGTCGAGAACGTCAAGCGCTGGAACAATCTCAGCGATCCCAACCAGATTTCGGTGGGCCAGGTGCTCAAGCTGTCCGGTGGCGGCGCCGCGGCCGGCGGCGCGACGCAGGTCACGCCGGTGGCCTCGGCCAAGTCGTCCTCGACGCAGCCGCGCCCGCTTGATCAGCCGTCCGACAGCGGCGCCGCGACCTCGACGCCATCGACCGCCACGCCCGCCCCGGCGCCCACGCCGGCCGAAAAACCGGCGCGCGCGGCCGATGCCGGCGTCATCAACTGGGGCTGGCCGGCCACCGGCCAGATCACCCAGGGCTTCAACAACAACACCAAGGGCATCGACATCGCCGGCAACCTGGGCGACCCCGTCATCGCGGCGGCCGACGGCAAGGTCATGTACAGCGGCAACGGCGTGCGCGGCCTGGGCAACCTGATCATCGTCAACCACCAGAACGGCTTCATCACGGCCTACGCGCACAACCGCGCGCTGCTGGTCAAGACCGGCCAGGACGTCAAGCGCGGCGCCAAGATCGCTGAAATCGGCCAGAGCGACGCGACCTCGCCGCGCCTGCACTTCGAGATCCGCCGCCAGGGCACGCCCGTAGACCCGATGCAATACCTGCCCGCGCGATGACGCCGACGCTGGTATTCGACCTGGAGACCATCCCCGACGCCGACGGGCTGCGCAAGCTCAACGGCTGGGGCGAGGACGTGCCGGACGCCGAAGTGGTCGAGCGCGCGCTGACGGCGCGCCGCGAGGCCGTCGGCCATGACTTCCTGCCGCTGCACCTGCATAAGGTTGCGGTGGTGGGCTGCGTGTTCCGTGACGACCAGGGCTTTCGCGTCAAGACGCTGGGCCAGCCCGACGATCCCGAGGCCGCGCTGCTGGCGGGCTTCTTCAAGACCATCGAGCGCTATACGCCCAAGCTGGTCAGCTGGAACGGCTCGGGCTTCGACCTGCCGGTGCTGCACTACCGCAGCCTGATCCTGGGCGTGCCCGCGCCGCGCTACTGGGACATGGGCGAGGAAGACCGCGAGTTCAAGTTCAACAACTACATCTCGCGCTACCACAGCCGCCACACCGACCTGATGGACCTGCTGGCCAAGTACAACGGCCGCGCCAACGCGCCGCTGGACGAACTGGCCAAGCTCTGCGGCTTTCCCGGCAAGCTGGGCATGGACGGCAGCAAGGTCTGGGAAGCCTGGAGCCAGGGCCGCGCCGACGAGGTGCGGGCCTATTGCGAGACCGACGTGGTCAACACCTGGCTGGTGTACACGCGCTTTCGCTTCCTGCGCGGCGAACTCGATCCCGTCTCCTACGAGGCCGAGATCGCCCTGGTGCGCGACACGCTGTCCGCCAGCGACGCTCCGCACTGGAAGGAATACCTGGACGCCTGGAAAGGGTAGGCCCACCCCCGAAGCGCTGCGCGCTTCCCCCTCCAGGGGGCGCCGCTACGGACCGGCAAAGCCGGATCCGTGCGGCCTCTATCGGGGATGATCGGCATATGGGGGCGTTCCACGTGCTTCTTGAGGCGGTTGGGATGTCGAAATCCGGGACGCAATTGACTGAAACAAGCAGGGGCGTAGGCGAAACCTGACTGAAACCGGGCCGCTCGCACAATGGTCTCGCTTTCTTCAATTTCAGGAGACCTCGATGTCCCGCTACGCTCTACGTTCGAATCTGGCCGCTCTAGCCATTGCCGTTGCCGGCGCGATGGGGGCGGGCGCCGTGTCTGCCGCGCCGCCGGTCGATGGCGGCGCGCCGGACGCCATGCATGAAGGCCGCCACGACGGCTTCCACAAAGGCATGCATGACGGCGTCTATTTCCCCGGCCTGGGACCCGTGTCCAAGAAGCAGCTCGAACAGCTGAAACTGGACGACAAGCAGCAGGCGCTGGTCAAGACGGCCCAGGACAGCCAGCGCGGTCTGCGCGACGCCATGCGCGCCGCCGGCGCCAAGCGCCATGACCTGCTCAAGGCGCAGCTGGACAGCGGCAAGCTCGACCCGCGCGCGCTGATCTCGCAGTCCGAGCAGAACCGCGGCCAGTTCGACACCCAGATGAAGCAGGCCCGCGATCAGTGGCTGGCTGTCTGGGACAGCCTGAATGACGCCCAGCGCAGCCAGGTCGCGTCCATGCTCAAGGAACGCCAGGCGCGCATGGAACAACGCCACGCCCGCATGCAGGAACGCCACGGCAAGGGCGCTCCCGCGCCCACGGCCGCGCCTGCGCCAGCGACGGCTCCAGCCGCCAACTAAGCGGCGCTTCAGGCGCCTGCGGCGTAGCCGCGACCCGCGCTCCACACCAGGCCCGCCCGGGCCCCCCCCCCCCCCCCGCCCGGGGGCGCCCCGGTTAACGCCCCGCCCCCCCCCCCCC
>NZ_JBICCO010000118.1:0-18368 GCF_043119405.1 Achromobacter sp. 413638 | reverse complement strand
CGCCTGAGCGGCGGGGGGGGGCGGGCCCCCCCCCACCTCCAAGAAAAAATAAACCCCAACCACCCCCCCCCCCGCCCCCCCCCCCCCCCCCCCCCCCCCCCCCCCCCCCCCCCCCCCCCCCCCCCCCCCCCCCCCCCCCCCCCCCCCCCCCCGTCGCGGCTCAACAGGAAAGACGGGTCCGTTCCTGCGCCGCCGGCGACGGCGTCTTGAGCAGGAATTCCTTCAGGCTGGCGACCTGGCATTTCTTGAAGATGCGGTTCTTGTAGGTCACCACGGTGGCCGGCGACAGGCCAAGCTCGCGCCCCACCTGCTTGGCGGTATGGCCGCGCCGCAGCAATCCCGCCACCTGGATTTCCCTCAGAGAAAACCCCGAAGCCCAGCTCTCGGCCTCGGCGCATGCCGGCTCGGCCGGGCAGCGCAGTTCGCGATGTCGCCGGCTCAGCGCGATCAGCAGGGGCGCGCAGCCGCGCAGCAGATCCTCCACGCCGGCGCCATGCCGCCGCGAAAAGTACAGGTTGATGTAGCAGACGCCATCGTCGCGCGCGCCGATGACCGAGATCTTGCTGGCGAAGCCCGGCCGCTCGAACAGCAGGCGCCGGTACTCGGCATCGGGAATACCCTCAGGACAGAGCGGCTCGACGATCAGCTCTTCCGAGCGGCGCCGCTGTCCGGCCATGCCGCAGAGCATCTGGTAATTGGGGTCACGGCGATAGAAGCTGCCGTTGACGTAGAGGTTGGTCGTCCACTCGATCATGGACTGGTTCAGCAGGCTGGCGGCCGAACACTGGCCCAGCCCGCCGGCCTGGTCGTAGCTCAGGTCGGTGACATGGTCGGCGCCCACCAGGTCGCGCAGCCCCGCCAGCAAGGTGGCGTGGAAGGCCGGGCCGCCCAGGCCGGTGATCACGGGAACTGCCCACTGCCCGCCGTCCGCGCGCGCGAACGCTTGATGGCTTGTCTCTCTCATGGTTCTGGCTCCCCCAGTCTTGGCGATCGATTCTACGGGGATCGGCGGGCCGCGAGTTGTCCTCTTGCGTGAGGACATGACGCCTGCCGGCGGCACTTCTACATTGGTGCCCTGAAGCCAAGAACTATAGATCACTGGAGCACAAGGTCAAGCCATGATGGAGCTTCCCACCTACCCTTTCCTCAGGCCCGACGAGCTGGACCGCGCCCGGCCCGCGCCGCACCCGGTCATCGTCGTGGGCGGCGGCCTGAGCGGCCTGACGATGGCGCTGGACCTGGTCCGCCGGGGCCAGCGCGTGACCCTGCTGGACGACGACAACACCGTGGGCGTGCGCGGCCTGGCCTCGCGCGGCATGGTCTGGGCACAGCGCACGCTGGACATCTTCGACCGCCTGGACGTGGCCGACGCCATCGTCGCCAAGGGCGTGCGCTGGAACGTCGGGCGCGTGCTGTGCCGCGATGCGGCAGTCGCCTCGTTCACGCTGCAAGCCCAGCCGGACATGCGCCACAACGGCTTCGTGAACCTGCAGCAATACTATCTGGAAGCCTTCCTGGTCGAGGCGCTGCAACGCGAGCCGCTGGCCGAGCTGCGCTGGCTCAACCGCGTCGACGCGATCGAGACGCCCGCCGACGGCGGCCCGGTCACGCTACGCGTGCACACGCCCGAGGGCGACTACCGCACGCGGGCCGAGTGGGTGATCGCCTGCGACGGCGCCAACAGCCCGCTGCGCCAGGCGCTGGGCCTGCGGCCCGAGGTGTACGACCGCAATGAGGACCGCTGGATCATCATCGACGTGGTGCTGCGCGGTACGTCCTGGCCGGAGGAGCGCTGGACCTGGCTGGACGCCGGCAGCAACCACGGCCGGGCCGTCTGGCGCCACAAGATGGCAGACGACACCTGGCGGCTGGACTTCCAGCTGCGTCCCGACGAAGACGCGCAGGCGGCCTGTACGCCACAGGCCATGCGCCAGCGCGTCTGGGACCTGCTCGGCGAACAGGTCGATTTCGATATCGCCTGGCACGGCGTCTGGGCCTACCGCCATGAATGCCTGTCCGGCCTGCGCCACGGCCGCGTGCTGTTCGCCGGCGACTCGGCGCACCTGGTGGCGCCGTTCGGCGCGCGCGGCGGCAATGGCGGCATCCAGGACGCCGACAACCTGGGTTGGAAACTGGCGCTGGTGCTGCAAGGACGCGCCGGCGACGCCCTGCTCGACAGCTACAGCGCCGAGCGCAAGCACGCGGCGCTGGAGAACATCCGCCAGGCGCGGCGCTCGTCGCGCTTCGTGCATCCCGGCCCGGCCGAATCGGCGCGCATGTGGCGCGATGCCATCATCGCCCTGGCCCCGCGCCACGACGTGCCCGCGCGCATGATCAATACCGGCAGGCTCTGCATGCCGGCCGTCTACCCGCCGTCGCCGCTGGCGCATCCCGCCAGCCCGCATGCGGGACGCGCGCTGCCCAATGTGGTGCTGGACCGCCGCGCGCAGCGCTCGCTGCACCAGCTGCTCGGCCCCTGGTTCACCGCCCTGGTTTTCAGCGACCACGTACCGCCCGTCCAGGAACCGACCGACGACGGCGCCCTGCTGCGCCGCGTGGCGGTCGGCGCCCATTGCGACGCCGAGGGCCGCGAGGCGCTGCGGCGCCAGCTGGGCGTGGAGATGGACGGCGAAGTCTGGCTGATCCGGCCGGACCAGCATGTGATGGCCGCCATCGATGCCGCCGCCTCGGGCCAGGCCGACGCGGCCCTGCCGGACTGGATCGCCGCCGCGCTCTACCCCTGCGCCTACCGCGCGTCCCCGGACGCGCACTCCCCATCGAATGCCGGAACCCACGCCCATGCCCCTGTCGCAGCCACAGCTTGACGATCTGCTCGAACGCCTGATCGCGCTCACCAGCGCGCCCGATCCCTCGGTCCAGCGCGACCGCCTGGCGCAACTGGTGCTGCTGCTGATCGAAGCCCTGGGCGACGGCGACCGCGCCCAGGCCGCCGTCGACGAAATGATGGCGGCGCACGCGGACCCGTCCTGCCTGTCCATTCCCTGATTCCCGGAGACCCCGCATGACCCAATCCGACCTGCCCCGCGACGCCGAGCCCGGCGCCGCCCTGCGCGGACTGCATCACTTCGCCTGGCGCTGCCGCGACGCGGAGGAAACGCGCCACTTCTACGAAGACATCCTCGGCCTGCCGCTGGTGCACGTGGTCAAGGAAGAGCGCGTGCCGTCGACCGGCGAATACTGCCCGTTCGTGCATCTGTTCTTCGAATTCGCCGACCACTCGCACATCGCCTTCTTCGACCTGGGCGATAACGGCGTCAGCGTCCCGGACCCCGCCACGCCGCGCTGGGTCAATCACTTCGCCATGGAAGTCGAGAACGAAGCCGCGCTGGAAACCATGCGCCGACGGTTGACCGGACACGGCATCGAGACTGTCGGGCCGACCGACCACCACTTCATCCGCTCCATCTACTTCTTCGATCCCAACGGCCTGCGCCTGGAAATCACTGTGCGCCTGCCCATGCACGACTACGTCGCCGACAAGCGCCGCGCCGCGCACGACGAGCTGGCCGCCTGGACCCGCGACAAGGCCGCCGGCCTGCGGCCCGGCCAGAGCGGCACCAGCAGCCAGGCGCGCCAGGCCGGCTGACCCCCTGTTTCGTTCTTCACAAGGAAATCCCATGAGCAAGCCTTTCGCGTCCCAGGCCGACCTGGCGGAAAAGAAAATCTCGTTCGAGCGCCTGTCGGACAACGCCTATGCCTACGTCGCCGACGGCGATCCGAATTCGGGCGTCATCATCGGCGACGACAGCGTGATGGTGGTCGACGCCACGGCCACGCCGGCCATGGCGCAGGACCTGATCCGCGCGATTCGCGGCGTCACCGACAAGCCTATCCGCCATGTCGCCCTGACGCACTACCACGCGGTGCGCGTGCTGGGCGCGTCCGCCTTCGCCGCCGAAGGCGCGGCCACCGTCATCGCCAGCCGTGGCACGCACGAGCTGATCGTCGAGCGCGGCCAGGCCGACATGGATTCGGAAATCGGCCGCTTCCCGCGCCTGTTCCGCTCGTCCGAATCGATCCCTGGCCTGACCTGGCCCACCATCGTGTTCGAACGCGAGCTGACGATCCGGCTGGGCACGCTGGAGGTGCGCATGATGCATCTGGGCAACGGCCACACGCGCGGCGACAGCGTGGTCTGGATTCCGTCGCAGGGCATCTGTTTCGCGGGCGACCTGGTCGAGTTCAACGCCGGCGTCTACACCGGCGACGCCTACCTGGCGGACTGGCCCGCCACGCTGGACCGGCTCGAAGCGCTGCGCCCCGCGCAGATGGTGCCGGGCCGAGGCCCGGCGCTGACCACGCCGCAGGACTGCCGCGAGGCCATCGGCTACACGCGCCGCTGGGTGCAGACGCTGTACGGCTGCGCGCGCGAGGGCGTGGCCGGCGGCAAGTCACTCAAGCAGGTCTATGCGGACACGCGACGCGTGATGGATCCGGAGTTCGGCCATGTCGTCATCTACGAACACGCGATTCCCTTCGACGTCTCGCGCGCCTACGACGAAGCCAGCGGCATCGCCGACCCGCGCGTCTGGACCGCCGAGCGCGACCGTGAAATGTGGGCCGAGCTCAACAGCTGAAACGCCGCCCCGACGAACCCCGCAGGAGATTGAACACATGAAACTCGCCACCTTGAAGAACGGCGCGCGCGACGGCCAGCTGATCGTCGTCAGCCGCGATCTGTCTCGCCACCTCGCCGTGCCCGCCATCGCCGCCACCTTGCAGCAGGCGCTCGACGATTGGACGCGCATCGCGCCGCGCCTGCAAGCCGAATACCAGGCCTTGAACGACGGCCGCCGCGCCGGCGAACCCTTCGATCCGGCGCGCTGCGCCGCGCCGCTGCCGCGCGCCTATCAATGGCTGGACGCGTCGGCCTATCTGAACCACGTCGACCTGACCCGGCGCGCGCGCGGCGGCGAGATGCCGCCGTCCTTCCTCACCGATCCGCTCATGTACCAGGGCGCGTCGGACGATTTCATGGGGCCGCGGGATCCCATCACCGCCGCCAGCGAAGACCTGGGCGTGGACCTGGAAGCCGAGATCGTCGTGATCACCGACGACGTGCCCTTGGGCGTGGACGCCGACGATGCGCTGCAACACATCGTGCTGCTGGGCCTGGTCAACGACGTCACGCTGCGCAACGTAGTGCTGCCCGAGCTGGCCAAGGGCTTCGGCTTCCTGCAAGGCAAGCCGGCCTCGGCGCTGTCGCCGGTGCTGGTCACGCCCGACGAGCTGCAACCGTACTGGCGCGGCGGCAAGCTGCACCGGTCCATGCAGGTCTGGCTGAACGACAGGCTCATCGGCCAACCCCAGGCCGGCGAGGAAATGCAGTTCCACTTCGGCGAGCTGATCGCGCATGCGGCGCGCACGCGCCGCCTGGGCGCCGGCACGCTGCTGGGCAGCGGCACGATCTCCAATGCCAGCGACGCGGCCGGCGTCTGCTGCCTGGTGGAAGCGCGCGTGCGCGAGAAGCTGCGCGACGGCGAAATGCGCACGCCCTTCCTCAAGCATGGCGACCGCGTGCGCATCGGCATGCGCGACGACAGCGGCGCCAGCCTGTTCGGCGATATCGACCAGGTGGTGGAGATCCCCGGCACGCGGCCGCTGCCGGCCACGGCCGCGCTTGAAACCGCCGCAGCCTGAACGGAGCGCGCGATGGCCGAATCCGCTTCGATCCCCGTGCTGCACAGCTACTGGCGCAGCTCGGCCGCCTACCGCGTGCGCATCGCGCTGGCCCTGAAGGGCCAGCCGTACCGCAGCGTCACCTGGCAGATGGCGCAGGGCGAGCACCTGCAGCCGGCCTACCGGCGCCTGGCGCCGTTCGGCCTGGTGCCCATGCTGGACATCGACGGCCTGCGCCTGCAGCAGTCGCTGGCCATCATCGAATACCTGGAGGAACGCAACCCCGAACCCGCGCTGCTGCCGCCAGGCCGCGCGGCCCGGGCGCGCGCCCGCGCGCTGGCGCAGCTGATCGCCTGCGAGGTCCATCCGCTGAACAACCTGCGCGCGCTCAAGCGGCTGCGCGCCCAGTTCGGCGCCGACGACGAGCAGGTCGGCGAGTGGTATCGCCATTGGTGCCACGAGGCCTTTTCCGCCTTCGAGGCCGCGCTGGGCGACGACGACGGCGCGCCGTATGCGCTGGGCGCCGCGCCCGGCATCGTCGAGTGTTTCCTGATACCGCAGGTCTACAACGCCAGGCGCTATGGCGCCGACCTGGCGCCGTATGCGCGGATCGACGCCATCGCGCGGGCCTGCGCCGCCCTGCCGGCCTTCCAGGCCGCCAGCCCCGAGAACCAGCCCGACGCGCCTCAGCCCGCGCCGGTTGCAAGTCCCGCCTGAACCGCGCAGTTCCATCGCAGTCCCCCCAGGAAGGCCGCGCCCCGCACGGCCTTCCCAAGATCAGCGGCGCCGCCGCACCCCAGGAGACAAACCATGCAAACCGAGATTTCCGCGCCCGGCGCCGCCGTCGCGCCCGCCGGCCGTCCGCTGATCAGCGCCGACGACCGCAAGGTGCTGGCCGCCACGCTGGTCGGCTCGACCATCGAGTGGTACGACTACTTCATCTATTCCCAGGCCGCCGGGCTGGTGCTGGGCGCGCTGTTCTTCGCCCCCTTCACCCAGAACAATCCGGAATGGGCGCTGATCCTGTCCTTCGCCACGGTGGGCGTCGCCTTCCTGTTCCGGCCGCTGGGCGCCATCATCTGCGGCCATCTGGGCGACCGCTACGGCCGCAAGCGCGTGCTGGCCGCCACGCTGATCCTGATGGGCTCGGCCACCGCGCTGATCGGCCTGCTGCCGTCCTACGCCGTGCTGGGCGTCTGGGCGCCGGTGCTGCTGGTCGGACTGCGCGTGCTGCAGGGCTTCTCGGCCGGCGGCGAATGGGGCGGCGCGGCCCTGATGGCGGTGGAACACGCGCCGGCGCACCGCCGCTCGCTGTTCGGCGCCTTTCCGCAGATCGGCGTGCCCATGGGCATGATCGTCGCCACCGGCGTGCTGTGGTGCCTCACCACCGCCATCGGCATGGAACGCTTCATGGACTGGGGCTGGCGCGTGCCCTTCCTGCTGTCGGTGCTGCTGATCGTGGTTGGCACCTTCATCCGCCGCGCGGTCGAGGAATCGCCGGTATTCCTGGAGATGCAGGCGCGCAAGCGCGCCAGCGCCGCGCCGCTGGGCCAGCTGCTGCGCAGGCATCCGCGCGAGGTATTGCTGACCGCGCTGATCTTCGTGGGCAACAGCGCCGCCGGCTATCTGCTGGTGGGCTTCTTCATCAGCTACGGCAGCCGCGCGCTGAAGATGCCGGCCCAGCAGGTGCTGATGGCCTGCACGCTGGCCGCCGGCGTCTGGCTGGCCACGACCCTGCTCGGCGGCTGGCTGGGCGACCGCATCGGCCGGGTGCGCACGTTCCAGATCGGCTATGTGCTGCTGGCGCTGTGGGCCGTGCCGATGTGGGGCTTCATCGACGCCGCCGACATCGGGCAATTCACGGCCGCGCTGGTGATCCTGGCGCTGCCGCTGGGCCTGACCTACGGCCCGCAGGCCGCGCTGTACGCCGAGATGTTCCCCGCCGGCGTGCGCTACTCGGGCATCTCGGTCGGCTATGCGCTCGGCTCCATCCTGGGCGGCGCCTTCGCGGCCATGATCGCGCAATGGATCATCTCGGCCACCGGCAAGTCCTGGATGGTGGGCGTGTACGTCATCGCCATGGCCCTGGTGTCCCTGGTCGCCGTCAGCCTGGTCCGGGAACGGGCCGGCGCCACGCTGCACGCAGAATGACCTTGCCACCACCACGTCCCGCCATGGCCCTCCCCATCCGCCGCCAGGACCTGGTCGACTCCGTCGCCGGCGCCCTGCAGCACATCAGCCATACCCATCCCGCCGACTTCCTCGCGCACCTGGCCGAGGCCCATGCGCGCGAGGCCAGCCCGGCCGCGCGCAATGCGATGACGCAGATCCTGCTCAACTCGCGCATGGCCGCGACGGACCGGCGCCCCATCTGCCAGGACACCGGCATCGTCAACGTGCTGCTTGAAGTCGGCATGGACGCGCGCTGGAGCGGCTTCGACGACGGCCTGGAGGATGCCGTCAACGAAGGCGTGCGCCTGGCCTACCGCCATCCCGACAATCCGCTGCGCGCGTCGGTGGTGTCCGATCCGCTGTTCGGCCGCCCCAACACGCGCGACAACACGCCGGCGGTCATCCATGCCCGCGTCGTGCCTGGCGACGCGTTGACGGTCACTGTGGCGGCCAAGGGCGGCGGCTCCGAGAACAAGGCCCGGCTGGCCATGCTGAACCCGGGCGACAGCGTGGTCGACTGGGTGTTGCGCACGGTGCCCGAGCTGGGCGCGGGCTGGTGCCCGCCGGGCATCCTGGGCATCGGCGTGGGCGGCACCGCCGAGAAGGCCATGCAGCTGGCCAAGGAAAGCCTGATGGAACCGCTGGACATGCTGTCGCTGCGCGCCGCGCTGCGGGCCGGTCGCGTGCTGACGCCGGAACAGGCCCTGCGCGTCGAGCTGCATGAGCGTGTCAACGCGCTGGGCATCGGCGCGCAGGGCCTGGGCGGGCTCAGCACGGTGCTGGACGTCAAGCTCAGGACCTATCCCACGCATGCCGCCGCCAAGCCGGTCGCGCTGATTCCGAACTGCGCCGCAAACCGCCATGCGCGTTTCACCCTGGACGGCCACGGTCCCGCCCGCTTCGACGCGCCGCCGCCCGCCGCCTGGCCGGACCTCGCGCCGGCGGCCACGGACGGGCGACGCGTCGACCTGGACACGCTGACGCGCGACGACATCGCGCAATGGCGCGCCGGCGACACGCTGCTGCTCAACGGCCGCATGCTCACCGGCCGCGACGCCGCGCACCGGCGCATCCAGGATCTGCTGGCGCGCGGCGAGCCCATGCCCGCCGATTTCGCGGGCCGGGTCATCTATTACGTCGGCCCGGTGGACCCGGTGCGCAATGAGGCCGTCGGCCCCGCCGGGCCCACCACGTCCACGCGCATGGACGGCTACACGGAGATGATGCTGGCGCGAGGCGGCCTGCTGGCGATGGTGGGCAAGGCCGAGCGCGGACCCGAGGCGGTCGCGGCGATCCGGCGCCATCGCGCCGCCTACCTGATCGCCGTCGGCGGTGCCGCCTATCTGGTGTCGCAGGCCATCCGAAGCGCGCGCGTGGTGGCGTTCGAAGACCTGGGCATGGAAGCCATCTACGAGTTCGACGTGGTCGACATGCCCGTCACCGTGGCAGTGGACGCGCAGGGCGGCAACGTGCACGAGGACGGCCCCGCGCGCTGGCGACGCGCGCCGGCGGGAGCTATCGGCGGCATCGCGATCCGCGGCGCCTGAGCGGCGGCGCGGCCCGCGCCGCCTCAATGCTCGATGAACTCTTCCAGGCGACGCACCGGCGCGTCCGCCGGACGCGGCGTCTGCTTGGGCACGGGCTTGCCCGAACCATCCAGCGGGTCGATCTTGGGATCGTCCCAGGTGCCGGTGACGGCGTACTCCATGGTCATCGCGCTCGCCAGCGGATGCTTGAGCAGCCACTGCGTCACGAAAGCGCCCAGGCCGATCAGCGGATTGACTGCCAGCGCCGTCACCACCGCCGCGCCGCTGGCGTCCAGGTTCGGAATCACCACGGCCTTGAGGTTCCAGCGCTCCTGCACCACGTTCACGTCGCCGGCCAGCACGATGGCCGCCACGGGTCCGTTGACCTTGTAGCCATCAGTGCGCAACACGCCGTCGGACAGCTTCATGTGGCCTCGGATGGTGTCGAACGGAAAGCCGTCGCGCAGCAGGCTGGTGGGGTTGGCTTCCAGCTTGGCCAGGCGCTGCAGCGATTGCAGCGACAGCAGTTCCAGCAGCCGCGCCGTGCGCGAGTTCACGTGCATGAAACGGCCCTTGTCGACACTGACCTCGACCTCGCCATCGATGTCGGCAATATTGTGGGTCCAGGGCAGGTTGCGCCAGGTCATGCGGCCCTGCATCGTGCCGTCGCCGCCGGACACCATCTTCTCGAAGCCGATCCGGTCCATGAAACCGCCCAGGTTGGCGAACTTGATCGCCGCGTCCACGGTCAGGCCGCGGCTGGCTCCGTCCAGCGTCCAGTCGCCCTTGGCGTCGAGCTTGGCGGCGTCATTGGCGATGGACAGCTTGTCCAGCCGCCAGCGGCGGCCGCGCTCCAGGTTGGTGCCCAGCACCTGCAATTCGCCCAGGTTTTTCCCGTAGAGCAGGAACTGCTTGGCTTGCAAATCGATGGCGGGAATGTCGGACAGATCGCTGTTCGAGGACAGGGCCTCGTCGGCCTTGTTGCCGTCGTCCTCGCCGCCCAGCGCCAGGTGCTTCAGGCGCGCGGTGATCTGGCCGGCGATGGCGCCGGATGCCTCGCGCCATTCCAGCGAACCGGCCGCCTGGCGCGACTGGATGTCCACGCGCCACTGCGCCGGATCCGGGCGGGTGGCGTACAGGGTCAGGTCATTGAGCGTGTAGCCGCTGGTGCGCAACACGCCCGTGGCCAGGCTGACGCGGCCGGGCGGCGGCAGGATCGGCTTGGGCGCCGGCTTGCCCTTGCCGGGCTGGACGGAAAAGCCGTCGCCGACCTTTTCCCAGCCGTCCATGTCCAGTTCCGGCAGGCTGGCGCTCAGGCTCAGCGCCGCTTCGGTCGGCAGGCTGGCCGGGCGATTGATGCCGACCGCGCCGCGCGCGAAATACGACGCCGACCTGCTGGCGGGATCGCGCTCGAACAGCGCGTTGACCGTCGTGCCCAGGCTGGCCGTCAGCCAGCGCCGGCCACGGCTGCCCTGGTCCTGCGCGGAGCCCCATTGCAGCTTCAACAGCTGCGAGGACTGCGCGGACTTGCCAACCGGCGCCGGCATGTCGATCGCCATCCCCGCCAGATCGGACTCGCCCGAGATCTCGACCGCGCCGCCCTTCTGGTAGCTGAGCTTGCCCTTGTATGCGGCCTTGCCCGAGAAACGCGACATCGACGCGGCATTGCTGATCTGCGTCAGGCCGGCGCCAGCCAGCGTGCCCTCGAAGTTCAGCGCGTCACCGCTTTGCGCCAGCCGTCCGGAGATCTTCACGGGTCCGCCCAGGAACTGGGCGCGGACCTCGCGGGTCTGCACGCCCTTCTCGGAAAACTCCAGGTCGCCGTGCATCTGCGTCAGCAGCGGCACTTCCGGCATGAAGGAGAAGCTGTTGTCGGCGAACTGGATATGGCCGTCTACCTGCGTGTCGTCGGTATTGAGCAGCGGCACCGTCAGCTTGATCGGCATGCGCCAGTCGCCCGTGCCCTGGGCCTCGTCCAGCGCGCCGTCGAGCAGTTTGCCCAGCGGCGAGTTGGCCACCAGCGCCAGATAGGCGGGCACGGGCCCGGAGCTGTTGCCGGTCACCTGCAACACGGAATTGAGTTCCATGTTCGGAATGACGGCGCTGATCGCGCCCAGCGACAGCGTCTGGCCCGGCGCCGGATGCATGAACGCGCCGCCCGCCGTGTCCAGCGTCAGGCTGACCTTGTCGATGCGGAAGTTGCCGGACAGGTTCTCGAGCATGGGCCAGGCCTTGCGCTGCGGCCGCGCGGGGGCATAGTCCACGGTCGCGCCGGCGTACTCGCCCGCGATGACGAATTCTCCCTGCGCGCCCGGCGCGCCGTAAGGGAAATCGTCCAGGTCGCCTTTCAGCGTGATCGCCGCCGAGCGCATTTCGCCCGCCGGCAAGCCGGTGGCCAGCCACTCGCGCGCGTCGGGATTGACCGTGAGCGGCAGGTAGCGGTGGATGGCCGGCATGGCGCCACGGATCATCACGCCGCGCAGGTCGGCGCTGCCGGCGGCGGTCTTGCCCTCGGCGCGCCACTGGCCTTGCAGGCGCGCGTCTAGGTCCTCGTTGCGGACCCGCAGCTCGGCGATGTCGACGAACCAGTCGCGCGCATCCGGGCCCTTGACCTGTGCGTCCACGTCCAGCTCGCCCACCTTGACGGTCGGCTGCTCGAAGACGTCGGGCAGCGTGAACTGGAACCGTTCGGCGCGGCCCTTGAGCGAGGCGTTGGGCGCGCCCGGGCTGCGGGCCAGGGCCAGGCTGTCGGTCTGGATGAAATCACCCGGCAGCCCCTGCACGCGGAACTGCGCGTACTCGCCGCGCAGCGCCGGCCCTTCGGGACGCGCCGCCCAGGACAGGCCGCGCACGGCCAGGTCGGAGGTCAGCTCGGTGAACTTGCCGTGGTCCAGCTGCAGCCAGGCGCGGCCGCTCAGGCGGCCGGCCACGGGCAGCGCCGGCAGCCAGGCAGACCAGGCCAGCGGCTCCAGATCGTCGGCCTGCAGATAGATCTGTCCGCTCCAGTTGGCGGGGTTGCCCGCGTCGCCCGAGAACAGGCCGCGATTGAACTCGGCCCGCAGGTCCAGCTGCCGCGCCAGCGCCTCGCCGGCCGAGGCGCGCAGCGCGAATCGGTGCGACAGCCGGCCGTTGCGCGCCAGGAATTCCACGTCGCGCAGCGTCAGTTCCGGCGCCTGGCGCAACTCGTCCTGCCAGCGGATGACGGCGCCATGGATCAGCAATTCACGCTGCGAGGTCAGCCAGCGCAGCGCGGGATGCTCCAGCCCGGGCGCGGGGCCGCCCTGGTCGTTCAGGTCGATCGCCATGCCGGCGACCCAGAGGCGGTTCTGCGCGTCGCGGCGCAGGTTCAGTTCGGGTTGGTCGAGCCGCAATTGCAACAGCCGAGGCGACAGGGTCAGGATGCTGCGCCAGGCCAGCACCGCGGATACCTTGGGCAGGGTCAGCACGGCATCGGCCGCGCCGTCATGGACCTGGACCGAAGCCAGATCCAGCCTGGGATTGAGCCCCTGCCAATTGGCCTGGATCGCGCCGATCGAAACCTGTGCGCCCAACGCCTGGCTGGCGTAGGCTTCTATCTGAGGCCGCCATTGGTCGACGCGGGGCAGGACCCAATAGCGCAGGCCCAGCAACCCGATGGCGGCGACGCCATAAACGGCCAGCGCGCCCCAGTACAGGCCGCGGAGCACTTTTTTCGGAACAGACACGGATCAGTGGGCAGGAGTAAGGGTCTTGCGGTATCGTCCCCACTTATACCTGAAACGCGTCCTTTAGTCTGCGCCTATTTCATCATGACACCATCGCCCACCCTCGCCCCCGTCCTGGCCTGGTCCGGCCACCTGCGCCGCCGCCTTGAGGCCCTGCCGGACCTGGCGGCCTGGCTGGAAACGGCCCGCCAGGCGCCCGTCACGCCGGCCCGGCTGGCCGAATGGCGCGATGAACTGGCGGGCATGGACGACGCCGCGCCGCTGCCGGTCGACGCCTGCCGCATGGTGCTGCGCAAGCTGCGCGAACGCGTTTTCTGCACGCTGATCGCGCGCGACCTGGGCGGCCAGGCGCCGCTGGAGGAAGTGGTGGGCGCCATGACGGCGCTGGCCGATCTGGCGGTGGCCGAAACCTACCGCAGCGTAGCGTCCGAACTGGCCGCCGTGCACGGCGTGCCGCGCGACCCGGCCACCGGCCTGCCCCAGGAAATGCTGATCGTGGGCATGGGCAAGCTGGGCGGCTGCGAGCTGAACGTGTCGTCCGATATCGACCTCATCATGCTCTATGGCGAGGAAGGCGAGACCGACGGGCCGCGCCGCATCAGCCACCATGAGTTCTATGGCCGCCTGACGCGCCGCATGATGCCGGTGCTGTCCGAGGTGGACGCCAACGGCCAGGTCTTCCGCACCGACCTGCGGCTGCGCCCGGACGGCGACGCCGGCCCGCTGGCCTGGAGCCTGGACGCGCTGGAACACTACCTGATCGGCCAGGGCCGCGAATGGGAGCGCTATGCCTGGCTCAAGGCCCGGCTCATGCCCGCCCGCGCCTTCGAGGGCAGCGACAGCGCCCTGCAGGCGCGGCAGCTGGAAAGCCTGCGCGTGCCCTTCGTGTACCGCAAGTATTTCGACTTCGACGCGCTGGCCGCGCTGCGCGCGCTGCGCGAGCGCATCCGCCAGGACTGGCAGCGCCGCGCCAGCGCGCGCAACGGCATCGACAGCGCCAACAACATCAAGCTGGGCGACGGCGGCATCCGCGAGATCGAATTCGTGGTCCAGCTGGCCCAGCTGATCCGAGGCGGACGCATGCCGGCCCTGCAGCGCCGCGGCCTGCTCGAAGCGCTGCACGCCGAAAGCGCCGCCGGCCTGCTGCCCGAAGCCGACGCGCAGCGGCTGGAGGCCGCCTACCGCTTCCTGCGCCGCACCGAGCACGCGCTGCAGTACCGCGAAGACGAGCAGACCCACCTGCTGCCCGGCGACCCCGCCCTGCGCGCCGCGCTGGCGGCGGCGCTGGGCATGCAGGCCGGCGAATTCGAGGACACGCTGGCCGCGCACCGCGCCTTCGTCTCACGGACTTTCCGCAACGTGTTCCGCCTGGTCGGCATGGGCGACGCCGAGGAGCCCGCGCCGGCCGCCGATGCGGCCGACAAGGAAGAACCCGACGAACAGTGCGCGCTGGCCGGACAGATCCGTCAGGCCTTCGGCGACGAGGCCGACGACCTGCTGCGGCGCGCCGACACCCTGATGGGCAGCCACCGCGTGCGCAGCCTGCCCGACGCCAGCCGCCGCCGCGTCGAGGCGCTGCTGCCGGCCGCCCTGCGCGCCGCGCGGCAGACGCCCGCGCCGCTGCAGGCGGCGGTGCGGCTGTTCGACCTGATCGAGACCATCGCCCAGCGCAGCGCCTACCTGGCACTGCTGGCCGAATATCCCGACACGCTGGCGCGCGTGGCGCGCATGGTGGCCGCCAGCCCCTGGGCCGCGCAGTACCTGACCCAGCACCCGCTGCTGCTCGACAGCCTGATCGACTGGCGCACGCTGTTCGAGCCGCTGGACTTCGGCCAGATCGCGCGCCAGCTCGCCGCCGACCTGGACGCCTGCCGCCTGCCCGACGGCGATCCCGACATCGAACGCCAGATGAACCTGATGCGCGACGTGCAGCGCCAGGCCAGCTTCCAGCTGCTGGCGCAGGATCTGGAAGGCGAGCTCACCGTTGAAAAGCTGGCGGACCAGCTGTCCGCCCTGGCCGACCTGCTGCTGGCCGAAACCATCCGCCGCGCCTGGCCGCTGGTGAACCGGCAGCCGGGCGCCGAGCCGCGCTTCGCCGTGATCGCCTACGGCAAGCTGGGCGGCAAGGAACTGGGCTACGCCTCGGACCTGGACCTGGTGTTCCTGTTCGACGACCCGCGCGACGACGCCGCCGAGGTCTACGCCAAGCTGGGCCGGCGCATGACCTCCTGGCTGTCCACCATGACCTCGTCGGGCCGGCTGTACGAAATCGACCTGCGGCTGCGGCCGGACGGCGACGCCGGCCTGCTGGCGGTGTCGGTCGAAGCCTTCGAGCAATACCAGCGCAAGCACGCCTGGTCCTGGGAGCACCAGGCCCTGACCCGCGCCCGCCATGCCGCCGGCGACGCGGCGGTCGGCGAGCGCTTCGAGCGCATTCGCGCCGACATCCTGGTGCAGCCGCGCGATCCGGCGGCGTTGCGCCAGGAAGTGCTGGAAATGCGCGGCAAGATCAATGCGGGCCATCCCAACGCCACGCCCAATTTCGACCTGAAGCACGACGCGGGCGGCATGGTGGACGTGGAATTCGTCACCCAATATCTGGTGCTGTGCCATTCGGGCAGCCACCCGGTGCTGGTGCGCAACCTGGGCAATATCGCCCTGCTGCGGCTGGCGGGCGAAGCCGGCCTGATCCCGACCGACCTGGCCCTGCAAGCCGGCGACGCCTACCGCACGCTGCGCCGGGTGCAGCACCAGATGCGGCTGCAGGGCGTGGAAAAGGCCCGCGTCGCGCCCGACCAGCTGCAGGCCGAGCGGGCCGCCGTGCGCGAACTCTGGACGACGGTGCTGGGCTGAGCCGTCCGGGGCGGGCGGGTCGGCGGCCCGCCTTGCGCCAACTCGTCGTAAAATAAGGGTTTTTCCGGCCGCACCGGCCGTCTTTCCCTGTCTTGTCCGCCATGTCCGAACTCGTGCGCCCCAAACTCGATCTCCCCGCCGGCCGCAGCAAGGTGCTGATGCACTCCTGCTGCGCGCCCTGTTCCGGCGAGGTCATGGAAGCCATGACGGCCTCCGGCATCGACTACGCGATCTACTTCTACAACCCGAACATCCATCCGGTCAAAGAGTACGAGATCCGCAAGCAGGAGAACATCCGCTACGCCGAGCAGCACGGCATCGAGTTCATCGACGCCGACTACGACATGGACAACTGGTTCGACCGCGTCAAGGGCCTGGAAGACTCCCCCGAGCGCGGCGAGCGCTGCACGGTCTGCTTCGACATGCGCTTCGAGCGCACCGCGCTGTACGCGCACGAGCACGGCTTCGACACCATCACCAGCTCGCTGGGCATCTCGCGCTGGAAGGACATGAACCAGATCAACGGCTGCGGCGAACGCGCCGCCGCCCGCTACGACGACCTGGTCTACTGGACCTACAACTGGCGCAAGGGCGGTGGCTCGCAGCGCATGATCGAGATCAGCAAGCGCGAGAACTTCTACCAGCAGGAGTACTGCGGCTGCGTCTATTCGCTGCGCGACACCAACCGCCATCGCCGCTCGCAGGGCCGCGAGCGCATCCATATCGGCGTGAAGTTCTACGGCAAGGAAGACCTGCTCAAAGAGGAAAACCTCTAGGACGGGTCAACGCCAGGAACGGCCCGGAACGGGCTGTCGGCGGACAACACCACGGGGCGCGTTCAGCGCCCCGTCGCGTTTTCGACGGCGCGGCGCCGGTACTCGGAAGGCGACACGCCGTAGCGGCGGCGGAACGCGTGGCTGAAGCGCGCCGCGTCGGAAAAGCCGTAGCGGAAAGCGATATCGCCGATCTGGCGCGCGGCCTGGGCGGCGTCGCACAGCATGTCGCGGCAGCGCTCCAGGCGCGCGCTGAGGATGAAATCCGCCGGGGTGGTCGAGGCCTGGGCGAACAGGTTGTACAGATAGCGTCGCGACACCCGCAACGCGGCCGCGGCCATGGCCGGCGACAGCTCGGGATCGTGCAGGTTCTCCAGGATGTGCTGCTGCACGCGGCGCAGTTGCGCCTGGCGCAGCCCGGCCTGCTCCTGGTCGGCACGGCCGCCAGCGCGCTCGCTGATGTCCAGCCCCATCATCTGCATCACGGCATTGGCCGCGTCGCGCGCCGCGCTCTCGGACAGATGGGCATGCTCGCCCAGCGCCACGCGCAGCAGGTCCATCGCCATGCGCCCGCAACCCTGGCGCGCGCTGAATACCCGCGCCACCGCGTTCTGCATATAAGGCTCCCAGGCCTGGACCTGCCTGCCCGGCACCTGCATCACCAGGAAATGCGCATTGTCGTCCACGTCGACCTCGTAGGGCCGCGTGGTGTCGTACACGCCCCACTCGCCCGGCGCCAGCAGCGCGCGCCGCGACGCCTGCCGGATCTCGCTGCGGCCAGACAGCTGCAGCGTGACCTTGTAGCCGGCGCTCTCGGACTGGTTGGCCTGCAGCCGGCTGCGGCTGACGCGCTGCGCGCTGGTATGCAACTCGCTCACGCGCAGCCACGCCAATTCGTCATCGGCCACGCTGCTGCGAAAACGCCCAGGGTGCAGCGCGGACACTTCCAGCGGCACGAAGGCGCTGCTGATGCTCTCCTTCCAGCTGGCGCAATCCAGGAATTGCTTGGGCGCGCTGCGCAACAGGGTTTGGGACATGACGGCTCCGGCTTCACGGTCTCTTTTGAACTCTTTCTAGCACCCGAGATCGCCCCCGAGTATCGGTGACAACCCCTATGGTCTGCCGGCGATGGAAAGAGTCCCGCTGCCGCCCGATCCCGAACCGCGTGCGCTCAGGGCTGCCGATGGCTGCCATAGGAATACTCGGACAGCTGGAATCCGCGCTCCGCCAGTTCCCGCCCCAGCGCGTGCCGCACCGGCACCACGTCGTCGTAGCGACGCGGCCGCGCGGCGGCGACCTCGGCCTGCGTGTAGGGCTGGAAGTCCGCCGGCAGCTGCGCCGCGCTGAACGAAGCCAGCACCCAGTTCAGCACCGCAGCCAGGTCCGCGTCGCTCAACTGCGACTGCGCCGCGCCGGGCACGCGGATCAGGTATTCGCGCCCGGCCGGCAAGCGCGTGAAGTGGCCGACCGAATCGCGGAAGTCCGGTATGCCGTGGCGCGTGCTGCCGCGCCCGTCCACCCGATGGCAGCCGGCGCATTGCAGCACGTAGTCCGCGCGCGCCGCCGCGCGCAGCGTGGCCTCGGGGGGGGGGGGGGGGGGGGGGGGGGGGGGGGGGCCGCCCCGCGCGCCCCCCCCGCCGCCCCCCCCCCCCCCCCCCGCGCGCCCCCCCCCCCCCCCCCCCCCCCCCCCCCCCCCCCCC
>NZ_JBICCO010000117.1:0-18576 GCF_043119405.1 Achromobacter sp. 413638 | reverse complement strand
CTGCGGGCGGAGCGGCTTATGCCGTCCCGCCCTTTTCCGCTGAGTTCGCCCTGCCACGCATACCGGCGCGCCGTATCCGCGCCAGATCCGCAAGCGATAGAATGGCTGGGTCGTTTCCGGCCGGCGCAGCCTAGCGGCGGCGCCGCTCAGCCCTTTTTTCATCCACGGGCCCCATGAAAGTACTGGTAATCGAAGACGAGAAGAAACTGGCCGAATACCTGCGCCTGGCGCTGACGGAACACAACTATGTGGTGGACGTCGCGATGGACGGGATCAGCGGCCTGCATCTGGCTCGCGAAAGCCAGTACGACCTTATCCTGCTCGATGTGATGCTGCCCGGCATGGACGGCTTCTCGGTGCTGCGCGAATTGCGCAAGAGCGACCGCGTGCCGGTGCTGATGCTGACGGCGCGCGACAAGATCGAGGACCGAGTCAAGGGGTTGCGCGACGGCGCCGACGACTATCTGGTCAAGCCCTTCGCCCTGTCGGAGCTGCTGGCGCGCGTGCTGGCGCTGGGCCGGCGCAGCGGCCAGAACCAGGCCGAGGTCGGCGGGCAGAACGTGCTGCGCGTGGGCGATCTGGAACTGGACCTGTTGCGCCGGCGCGCCTCGCGCGGCGGCGTCCGGCTGGACCTGACGGCCAAGGAATTCACGCTGCTGGCGCTGCTGATGCGCAAGCAGGGTGAGGTGCTGTCGAGGCTGGAGCTGGCCGAGCAGGTATGGGACATCAATTTCAACAGCAACACCAATGTGGTCGAGGTCGCGGTGCGACGCCTGCGCGGCAAGGTCGACGACCCCTTTGACCAGAAGCTGCTGCACACGGTGCGCGGCATGGGCTACGTGCTGGAACTGCGGGAAGACTGATGCAGCCGCGCTCCGGCTCCCTGCGCCGCTGGCTCTCGCGCTGGCTGGCGATGCTGACGTTCCTGGGGCTGGGCGGGGTATGCCTGGCGGTGTACTACGCCACCAACCTGAACCTGCAGACCCGCCAGGAAGCGCTGCTGCAACAGAAGATGGAAGTCATCCGCCACCTGGTCGACGAGAACGCCGCCACCGGCGATTCGACCACCCTGCGGCACAAGCTAAGCGATTTCTTCTATGGCCGCCCGGATTTTTCCCTGGTGCTGGAGATCGATGGCGCCAAGACCGCGTTCGGCGCAGACATCGCCGAGGATGAGGATCACGCGCACGAGCGGCGCATCATGTTCTCGCTGCCAGCGCCGGGCACGCCGGGCGATGCCATGCACGCCGAGCTGGTGCTGGACATCACGTCCGACCTGCATCTGCGCGCCGCGCTGGCCTGGACCCTGATCGCCTGCGCCTTCGTGGGCGCGGCCGCGGTGTCGGGCATCGCGGCGCTGCTGGTGCGGCGCGCCATGGCCCCCGTGGACGAGCTGGGGCGGCAGGCGGCGCGGCTGGCGCCGGACCGCATCGGCGAACGGCTGGACGAAAGCGGACAGTCCGAGGAAATCCAGCCGCTGGTGCGGCAGTTCAATGCCGTGCTGCAGCGCCTGGAGCGGGCTTATGTGCAGATGGAGGGCTTCAACGCCGACGTGGCGCACGAGATGCGCACGCCGCTGGCCACGCTGATCGGCCAGACCGAGCTGGCGCTGAGCGGTCGCCGTTCCGAGGCGGTGCTGCGCGATGTCATGGGCTCCAACCTGGAAGAGCTGCAGCGGCTGTCCGGCATGGTCAACGACATGTTGTTCCTGTCGCAGGCCGACCGTGGCGCGCAGGCGCGCGGCGTCTGGGTCAACCGGCTTTCCGAGGTGCTGGGCGAGGTGGCCGACTACCACGAGGCCGAGGCGCAGGAGCGCGGGCTGACGCTGGCCGTGTCGGGCGAGGCCGCCGCCTGCATCGACCGCCCGCTGTTGCAGCGGGCGGTGTCCAATCTGGTGTCGAACGCGGTGCGCTACGCGGATGCGGGAAGCACGATACGCATCCATGTTTCGCACGACGATGAGCACGCGCTGATCGCCGTCAGCAATGCGGGCGAACCGATAGCGAAGGAACACCTGCCCAGGCTGTTCCACCGCTTCTATCGCGGCGACGAGGCGCGCGGCTTCGACGCCAATCATCACGGGCTGGGACTGGCCATCGTCGCGGCCATCGCCCGCATGCACGGCGGCCGGCCCTTCGCGGCTTCCGAGGGCCGCGACATCACCATCGGCTTCTGCCTGTCGGCGCGCAAGATTACCGAAAACTAATCCTGGCGTCGGGCTTCTGTCGCGACCGCTTCCCTAGACTTTTCTCCATGCGCCCGGTGCGCGCCCGACAGGGCGATTCCGCTACCCGGCATTCCGGCCGTCCCTCGCGGCGGCCTGTCACCCGTCATGGAGAAATCATGAAACGTTCCATTGCTGCGTCGTCCTGCATGCTGGCCCTGGTCCTGTCCACGAGCGCCCTCGCGCAGGGACCGGCCGGCGGCAACCCCCAAGCCTATGCCGCGCCGCGCCAGGCCGCCGCCATGGCGTCCGCGCCGGGCGATGCGTCGGCGCCGCTGACGCGCGCTCAGGTGCTGGCCGATCTGGCCGTGTGGAAGAAGTCCGGCATGTCCGATCTGTATCGCGGCAACCAGGAACCCGACGTCTACAGCGCCAAGTACCGCAAGCGCTATGCGGAGTACCTGCGCCTGCGCAACGGCCCCGAGTACCAGGCCGCGCTGCGCCGCGAGCAGGAGCGGGGCAACTGAGCCCGCTCCCGCGCGCGGCGGGCCGCCCGTCCTACTCGGTATAGGACTTGGTGCTGTACTGGCTGATCGGCAGCAGATTCAGCACCGGCAGGCCGGTGGCCGGATCCTTGGCCTGCTTGTCAATGTAGGCCTGCAGCACGTCGGCATCCAGCACGCCGATGTCCTGCCGGCGCGCGGCCGGCACATTGGCCAGGGTCTTGTAGCCGTCGCCGCCGGTGGCGTTGAAGCTCAGCACGAAGAGCTTGTACGTGCGGCTGGCGTCCAGCGGACCCCATGAGGACGTGGCGGCGTCGTAGACCTCGATGTTGGATACCCGGCTGCCTTGCGGCTGCGCGGCGTTGACGTCGAAGCGCAGGCCGCCCGTGTACGGGTATGGACCGGTCGATCCGCCCGGGCCGTAGACCGCCTGCATGCCGTCTTCCAGCATGCTCTTGACCTCGGCGCCGGTCACGTTCAGGCGCCACAGCATGTTGCCGAAGGGCACCACCTCGATCACATTGGCCGCCGTGACGGTGCCCTTGAGCGGCACGCGCACGCCGCCGCCGCTTTGCAGCGAGATGTCGGCGCCGCCGTAGCTGGCGTTGCCCACTTCCAGGTAGGCCTGGGCTACCAGCTGCTGGATGTCGCCGCCGCGCAGGCTGACGCTGCCCAGCGTGTTGCAATCCACGCCGGACCGGCTGTAGTCGCGCGAGCCGGGCCCGCCCGGCACGCGGCGCGAGCACAGTTCCTGCGGCACCTTCGCCACCTGGCTGGCGCTGAACGTGTCGACCTTGGCCTTGAAGGGCTGCAGTACGGCCAGCGCGCCGGCGTCCGGCTCCTGCGGATACAGGAAGCCGCTGGCCTTGATGTCGGCCGCGATGGCGGCCTGGTCCGCCGGGGAGACCGCCGCGCCGCCGATCTTGTAGGCGCTGCCCATCAGCACGTGCGGCGTGCCGGCGCAGGCCGTCACGTCGCCATTGGCGTCGAAGCTGACCTTCAGCTCGCCCACCACCTGCGAGTATTCCCAGGCCTGCACCAGGCAGACGCGCTTGCCATCCTTGTTCTTGACTTCGGTGGGGTAGGCGCCGGCCGGCGAGCCGACGCCGTAGCCCGCCATGCCAGCCGGCCCGAGCAGGGTGTGCGAATCGCCGCCCACCACCACGTCCACGCCGCTCAGGTTGGGGATGATCTGCTTGTCGTAGTCGTAGCCGATGTGGCTCATCACGATGATCTTGTTCACGCCTTGCGCGCGCAACGCGTCGATCTGCTGCTGCGCGGCGGCGGTCTCGTCGCCGAACACGGTGCCGGGATCGGGGCTGGACGACTGCTGCGTCTTGTTGGCGATGGTCAGGCCGACCAGGCCGATGGACTGGCCGTCGCGTTGCAGCACGATGGAGGGCTTGACCAGGCCGGGCGCGCGCGAGGGGTTCAGCGCGGAATTGGCGCCGAAGGTCACGTTGGCGCTGAGCACCGGCGTCTGGCAGGCGCCCTTGTGCAGCAGGTCGATGAAGCGCTTCAGGCCGCTGTCGCCCTTGTCGAACTCGTGGTTGCCCAACGTCATGGCGTCGAAGCAGACCGTGTTCATCATGGCCGCGTCGGCTTCGCCCGGATCGCCGGCGCGGTTGAAGTACAGGGTGCCGGTGGTGGCGTCGCCGGCGTGCAGCTTGAGCACATTGGGCGAGGCGGCCGAGAGCGCCTTGATGGCGCCCGTCACGCGGGCGAAGCCACCGGCGTCGGCGTTGACCGTCACGGTCGCGCCGGCGGCGTTCTTGAGCTTGAAGTCCTTCTTCTTGCTGTCCAGGTTGGAGTGATGATCGTTGATGTGCAGGATCGTCAGCTCCATCGGCCGGGCGGCCACGGGCGGCGTGGTGGGAGTGGTGGGCGGGGTCGGCGCCGGGCTGTCGTCGTCATCGTCGCTGCCGCCGCAGGCGGCCACCAGCGCCATCATTCCCAGCATCGTCGCGCGCGCGCAATGCCGCTTCCAGTCTTGCTTCCAGTCCATTCTCTTTCCCGCGTGGTTGGTCTTGGAACGGCGAATGATCGTGGCGGCAGATGACGTGCAGATGAACCGGGCGTGAAGAAAAAACAACGGGCGGCCCGTGGACCGCCCGTGAATGCCGGTGTGACGCGATGGATCAGTAGTGGATCACGGTGCGGATCGATTTGCCCTCGTGCATCAGGTCGAAGGCCTCGTTGATGCGGTCCAGCGGCAGTGTGTGGGTGACGAAGGGATCCAGGTCGATCTTGCCGCTCATGGCGTCCTCGACCATGCCGGGCAGCTGGGTGCGGCCCTTGACGCCGCCAAAGGCGGAGCCGCGCCAGACGCGGCCCGTGACCAGCTGGAACGGACGCGTGCTGATTTCTTGGCCGGCGCCGGCGACGCCGATGATGATGCTCTCGCCCCAGCCCTTGTGGCAGCATTCCAGCGCCGCGCGCATCACGTTGACGTTGCCGATGCATTCGAACGAGAAGTCCACGCCGCCGTCGGTCAGCTCGACGATCACGTCCTGGATGGGACGGTCGTGGTCCTTGGGGTTGACGCAGTCGGTCGCGCCCATGGCCCTGGCCAGGATGAACTTGTTGGGATTGGTGTCGATGGCGATGATGCGGCCGGCCTTGGCCTGCACCGCGCCCTGGATCACGGCCAGGCCGATGCCGCCCAGGCCGAACACGGCGACGGTGTCGCCTTCCTTGACCTTGGCGGTGTTGTGGACCGCGCCCAGGCCGGTGGTCACGCCGCAGCCCAGCAGGCAGACCTTTTCGTGCGGCGCGGCCGGGTTGATCTTGGCCAGCGAGATCTCGTTGACCACGGTGTATTCGCTGAAGGTCGAGCAGCCCATGTAGTGGTAGAGCGGCTTGCCTTCATAGCTGAAGCGCGAGCTGCCGTCGGGCATGACGCCCTTGCCCTGCGTGGCGCGGACCTTCTGGCACAGGTTGGTCTTGCCGGACAGGCAGAACTTGCATTCGCGGCATTCGGCCGTGTAGAGCGGGATGACATGATCGCCGGGTTGCAGCGAGGTCACGCCCTCGCCCACTTCGACCACCACGCCCGCGCCTTCGTGGCCCAGCACGGCGGGGAACAGGCCCTCGGGATCGTCGCCGCTCAGGGTGAAGGCGTCGGTATGGCAGACGCCGGTGTGCGTGATGCGCACCAGCACTTCCCCGCGCCGCGGCGGCGCCACGTCGATTTCAACGATTTCCAGCGGCTTGCCGGGTCCGAATGCGACTGCTGCGCGTGATTTCATGATGATGCTCCAGAGCGTTGACGATGGTGTTGCTTCTGCCGTACACGACGCGGGGCCATGTGCGCGGATGTTGCCCTGGCCGCTCCGCTGCCGCGCCCCTTTGAGGGGGGAGCGCGATAGCGCTTCGGCGGTGGGCCTTGTTCATTTGAGATAAGTGCGGACGATGCGCATGATCTGGTCGATCTCGGCGTCGGCGTCGGCGGTCGGGGCGGGCGCCTGGGCCGATTGCGCGAAGGTTTCGCGCAGATGGCTTTCCAGCACTTCGGCCATCAGCCCGGTGGCCGCGCCGCGCAGGGCCGCCAGCTGTTGCAGCAGCGCGCCGCATTCCGTGCCGTCGTTGACGGCGCGCTCCAGCGCCAGGGCCTGGCCCTGGATGCGGCGCAGGCGCGTCGTGACGCGCTTTTTCTCTTGCGGGCTGTGGGGCACGGCCGGGACTCCGTTGGATACAGGGGGGGAGTATAAAAAATTCACCGCCCGGCGTCCAGGACGGTCCAGGATCTCGGCGTGCCGGCGCCGTCTGCAATGATGTCTATACGTGTCTAGTCATCCTCTATATAATTCCCGAAACATGAGAACTGGCCAGGCGCTCGCATCCTGCCCGCCGGCCCAGCACAGGACTGTTTCGTGGCTTCCAACCCTACCCGATTGCCCGTCCAGCCAGACGCCCTGCCCGCCCCGCTGTATGCGCGGGTCAAGCAGATGATCGCCCAGCAGATCCGCAGCGGCGCCTGGCCCGCGCACTACCGCGTGCCGTCCGAAAGCGAGCTGGTCGAGGAACTGGGCTTCAGCCGCATGACCATCAACCGCGCCTTGCGCGAGCTGACCGCCGAAGGGCTGCTGGTGCGCATGCAGGGCGTGGGCACGTTCGTGGCGCAGCCCAAGGCCCGCTCGGCGCTGTTCGCGGTGAACAATATCGCCGACGAGATCGCGGCGCGCAATCATCGTCATCACAGCCGCGTGATCCGGCTGGCCGAGGAGCCCGCCGGCAACGAGCAGGCCCTGATGCTGGAGATCCGCGAAGGCCAGCCGGTGTTCCATTCGGTCATCGTGCACTACGAGGACGACCTGCCCATCCAGCTCGAGGACCGCTACGTCAACGTCAAGCTGGCGCCCGACTACCTCAAGCAGGATTTCACGCAGGGCACGCCCTATGAATATCTGACGCGCGTGGCCCCTCTGACCGAGGGCGAGCACGTGGTCGAGGCGATCCGCGCCAAGCCGCGCGAGTGCCAGCTGCTGCAGATCGAGCGCGACGAACCCTGTCTGTTGATACGCCGGCGCACCTGGTCGGGCGAGCGCGCGGTCACGCTGGCTCGCCTGATCCATCCCGGATCGCGCCATCGTCTTGAAGGAAAATTCACCACATGACCCAGTTCGACGCGCGCCTGTACCGGGCGCGGGACTATCCGCGCATGCCGTGGCGCAACGGCGGCGGCACCACCCAGGAAGTGGCCTGCAATCCCGGCGGCGGCACGGCCGGCTTTGAATGGCGCCTGTCCATCGCGGACGTGGGGCAGGATGGCGGCTTTTCGGCCTTCGACGGCTTCCAGCGCATCATCACCGTGCTGGAAGGCGCGGGTATCGAGCTGACTGTCGACGGTCGTCGCGAGCCGCCGCTGGGACCGCGCCGCGCCTATGCCTTCCGTGGCGACGCCAAGGTGGACTGCCGCCTGCTGGACGGCCCCATCCGCGACTTCAACCTGTTCTACGCGCCGGCGCGCTGGCAGGCCCGCCTGCAATGGTTGAACGCATCCTGCGTGTTCCACAGCCCGGCCCGCGCCGTGCTGCTGCTGAACGCGTCCGACGCGCCGCTGGCGCTGGCCGTTGACGGCGCGCGCCACGAGCTGCCGTCGCGGCATGACTGCCTGCACATCGAAACGGCCGGTGGCCTGGCCGAATATCGCATCGAGCCGGCGACGGCGTCCGCCGCGCTGGACGCCTGCCTGATCGAGCTGCTGCCCGTCGCCGCCTGAGCGCGGCGGCGTTTCCGACCCCGGTTTTTCCGCCCCGTCCGCCCCGCGGGCGGGGCGCGGTCGCGCGCCCGTGGCTCGTCTTTGCTGCGGGTAATCCCTGACAAAAAAATAGCTCGTCCCATCTTGTATATACAAGCATAGGCATCCTATGATTCGGCCAATGGCCGCGGATCCAAGGCGCGGCGCACCTGGCTATGGAGACCACGATGGAAAAATCGAAACGCTACCGCGACGTCGAGATCCGCGCCCCGCGCGGCAAGCAGCTGACGGCCAAGAGCTGGCTGACCGAGGCACCGTTGCGCATGCTGATGAACAATCTCGATCCGGACGTGGCCGAGAACCCCAGGGAGCTGGTGGTCTATGGCGGCATCGGCCGCGCCGCGCGCGACTGGGACTGCTACGACCGCATCGTCGAGTCGCTGAAGAACCTGAACGAGGACGAAACCCTGCTGGTGCAGTCCGGCAAGCCGGTGGGCGTGTTCAAGACCCACGCGAACGCGCCGCGCGTGCTGATCGCCAACTCCAACCTGGTGCCGCATTGGGCCACCTGGGAACACTTCAACGAGCTGGACGCGCGCGGCCTGGCCATGTACGGCCAGATGACCGCCGGCAGCTGGATCTATATCGGCAGCCAGGGCATCGTGCAGGGCACTTACGAGACCTTCGTCGAAGCCGGTCGCCAGCATTACGACGGCAAGCTCGCGGGCCGCTGGGTGCTGACCGCCGGCCTGGGCGGCATGGGCGGCGCGCAGCCGCTGGCCGCCACGCTGGCCGGCGCCTGCTCGCTGAACATCGAATGCCAGCAGAGCAGCATCGACTTCCGCCTGCGTACCCGCTATGTCGACGAGCAGGCCGCCGATCTGGACGACGCGCTGGCACGCATCGCCCGCTACACCAAGGAAGGTCGCGCGATCTCGATCGCGCTGTGCGGCAATGCCGCCGAGATCCTGCCGGAACTGGTGCGGCGCGGCGTGCGTCCGGACATGGTCACCGACCAGACCAGCGCCCATGATCCGCTCAACGGCTATCTGCCCGTCGGCTGGACTTGGGCCGAATACCGCGAACGCGCGAAAAGCGAGCCGGCCGCCGTGGTCAAGGCGGCCAAGCAGTCCATGGCCCGGCACGTGCGCGCCATGCTCGAATTCCAGAAGCAGGGCGTGCCCACCTTCGACTACGGCAACAACATCCGCCAGATGGCCAAGGAAGAAGGCGTGGACAATGCCTTCGACTTCCCCGGCTTCGTGCCCGCGTATATCCGCCCGCTGTTCTGCCGTGGCGTCGGTCCGTTTCGCTGGGCCGCGCTGTCCGGCGATCCGCAGGACATCTACAAGACCGACGCCAAGGTCAAGGAACTGATTCCCGACGATGCGCACCTGCACCGCTGGCTGGACATGGCGCGCGAACGCATCAGCTTCCAGGGCCTGCCGGCGCGCATCTGCTGGGTCGGCCTGGGCCAGCGCGCCAGGCTTGGCCTGGCCTTCAACGAGATGGTGCGCAGCGGCGAGCTGTCCGCGCCCATCGTGATCGGCCGCGATCATCTGGACTCCGGTTCGGTGGCCAGCCCCAACCGTGAAACCGAGGCCATGCGCGACGGTTCCGACGCCGTGTCCGACTGGCCGCTGCTCAACGCGCTGTTGAACACCGCCAGCGGCGCCACCTGGGTGTCGCTGCATCACGGCGGCGGCGTGGGCATGGGCTTTTCGCAGCATTCGGGCATGGTCATCGTCTGCGACGGCACCGACGCCGCCGCCGAGCGCATCGCCCGCGTGCTGACCAATGACCCGGGCACCGGCGTCATGCGCCATGCCGACGCGGGCTACGAGATCGCGATCGACTGCGCCCGCGAGCAGGGTCTGAACCTGCCGATGATCACGGGCCGCTGAGCGGTCCGGGGAGCCGCGCTGGCGCGGCTCCCGCACATGGGGGAAAAGGCGCCGGCCTGTGCACAGGCGCCAGGAGACGAAAGCATGGCGACACCAGTCGGGTCGGAACGGGCGCCGCTCATCGAGCGGCGTTCGATCGACTACATTCCGGAATCGGAGCGGCACGGCAAGCTCTACAGCCAGTTCACGCTGTGGATGGGCGCCAACCTGCAGATCACGGCCATCGTCACCGGCGCCCTGGCGGTGGTGCTGGGCGGCGACGTGTTCTGGTCGCTGGTGGGCCTGCTGGTCGGCCAGCTGTTCGGCGGCGCCATCATGGCGCTGCACGCCGCGCAGGGGCCGCGACTGGGCCTGCCGCAGATGATCTCCAGCCGGGTGCAGTTCGGCGTCTACGGCGCGGCGATTCCCATCGCGCTGGTCTGCGTCATGTACCTGGGCTTCACCGCCACCGGCACCGTGCTGTCGGGCCAGGCCATCGGCCAGCTGCTGGGCGTGAGCGACAGCGCCGGCATCCTGATGTTCGCCGCCGCCATCGTGCTGGCCACCGTGTTCGGCTACCGCGTCATCCACATCATCGGCCGGGTGGCGACGCTGCTGGGCATCGTCGCCTTCGTCTACCTGTTCAGCCGCGTCATGGCGCTGGCCGATGTGGGCGAGCTGCTGGCCAACCGCCATTTCACCTGGAGCTCGTTCCTGCTGTCGGTGTCACTGGCGGCCTCCTGGCAGATCGCTTTCGGGCCGTATGTGGCCGATTACTCGCGCTACCTGCCCAGCCGCACGTCTTCGGCCAGGACTTTCCTGGCGGTGGGCCTGGGTTCGGTGGCGGGCGCGCAGATCGCGATGGTGCTGGGCGTGCTGGCCGCGGCCATGGCGCCGGGTCAGTTCGCCGGCCGCGAAGTGGCCTACATCGTGGGCCTGGGCGGCACGGGTACGATCGCCGCGCTGCTGTATTTCAGCATCGCCTTCGGCAAGATCACCATTTCGACGCTGAACTCCTACGGCAGCTTCATGTGCATCGCCACCATCATCAGCGGCTTTCGTGGAAGCATCGAAGTCACGCACCGGCAGCGCGTGGTTGCCGTGCTGCTGATCGTGGGCGCGGCGACGGCCGTCGCGCTGATCGGGCAGCACAGCTTCCTGGGCGCGTTCAAGTCCTTCATCCTGTTCCTGCTGGCCTTCTTCACGCCCTGGAGCGCGGTCAACCTGGTGGACTATTACTTCGTGAACCGCGAGCGCTATGACGTGCCGGCGCTGGCCGACCCCGACGGACGCTACGGCCGCTGGAACATGACGGGCCTCACCGTCTACGCCGTCGGCGTGCTGGTGCAGATGCCCTTCATCTCGACCAAGCTCTACACCGGCCCCCTGGTCCAGCACCTGGGCGGCGTGGATATTTCCTGGATCATCGGCCTGATCGTGCCGAGCATCCTGTACTACCTGCTGGCCCGCAACGGCGCGCCGGCTGCGCGCCGCCACGCCACGAGCGGCGGCCACGACATTGCATGAATACCGCCTGACGGCGGCATAGGAGATCGACAATGGATTTGCACTTGAAACCCGGCCAACTCACGCTGTCCGACCTGCGCCAGGTCTACCACCAGCCGCAGCGCCTGACCCTGGATCCGTCGGCGGCCGGCCCGATCGACGCCAGCGTGGCCTGCGTGGAGCGCATCATCGCCGAGGACCGCACCGCCTACGGCATCAACACCGGCTTCGGCCTGCTGGCGTCCACCCGCATCGCGCGCGAGGACCTGGAAGCGCTGCAAAGCTCGCTGGTGCTGTCGCACGCGGCCGGCGTGGGCGAGCCGCTGGACGACGCCATGGTGCGCCTGATCATGGTGCTGAAGATCAACAGCCTGGCGCGCGGCTACTCCGGCATCCGCCGCAAGGTCATCGACGCGCTGATCGCGCTGGTCAACGCCGAGGTCTATCCGCACATTCCGCTCAAGGGCTCGGTGGGCGCGTCGGGCGACCTGGCGCCGCTGGCGCACATGTCCCTGCTGCTGCTGGGCGAGAACCGCGCGCGCCATCGCGGCGAGTGGCTGCCTGCCCGCCAGGCGCTGGAAATCGCCGGCCTGCAGCCGTTCACGCTGGCGGCCAAGGAAGGCCTGGCGCTGTTGAACGGCACCCAGGTGTCGACCGCCTATGCGCTGCGCGGGCTGTTCGAGGCCGAGGACCTGATGTCCGCGGCGCTGGTCTGCGGCGGCCTGAGCGTGGAAGCCATGCTGGGCTCGCGCGCGCCCTTCGATCCGCGCATCCACGCGGCGCGCGGCCAGCGCGGCCAGATCGACGTGGCCGCCGTCTACCGCGACCTGCTGACCGACGACAGCGAGGTTGGCCATTCGCACGCCGACTGCGGCAAGGTGCAGGATCCCTATTCGCTGCGCTGCCAGCCGCAGGTCATGGGCGCCTGCCTGACGCAGATCCGCCAGGCCGCCGAGGTGCTGGCAGTCGAGGCCAATGCCGTGTCGGACAACCCGCTGGTGTTCGCCGCCGAGGGCGACGTGATCTCGGGCGGCAACTTCCATGCCGAGCCGGTGGCCATGGCCGCCGACAATCTGGCGCTGGCGCTGGCCGAGATAGGCGCGCTGTCCGAACGCCGCATCTCGCTGATGATGGACAAGCACATGTCGCAGCTGCCGCCCTTCCTGGTGAACAACGGCGGTGTGAACTCCGGATTCATGATCGCCCAGGTGACGGCCGCCGCGCTGGCCAGCGACAACAAGGCGCTGGCGCATCCGGCCAGCGTCGACAGCCTGCCCACCTCAGCCAACCAGGAAGATCACGTGTCGATGGCGCCGAACGCGGGCAAGCGCCTGTGGCCGATGGCCGAGAACGTGCGCGACATCCTGGCCATCGAATGGCTGGGCGCCTGCCAGGGCCTGGATTTCCGCGAGGGCCTGAAGACCTCGCCCAAGCTGGAGCGCGCGCGCCAGCTGTTGCGCCAGAAGGTGGCGCACTACGAGAAGGACCGCTTCTTCGCGCCCGACATCGAACAGGCCAGCGCGCTGATCGCCGGACGCAGCCTGAACGCGCTCATGCCGGCGGGCCTGTTGCCCAGCCTGTAACGCAACACCGGCCCGCGCGCGCGGCGTGGGCCCTCCCGCCGCAGCCGCTTGCAGCGCCCCGCAGAGGGCGCGCGGGCGGCGCTCGGCCCTGCCCGCGGCATTCCCACCACATGGAGACAAGCATGCAAGAAGTGCAGAGCAGTGAGTTGAAGAGAGGGCTGAGCGCCCGGCACATCCGCTTCATCGCGCTGGGGTCGGCCATCGGCACCGGCCTGTTCTACGGCTCGGCCAAGGCCATCCAGGCCGCGGGCCCCTCGGTCCTGATCGCCTACCTGATCGCCGGCGCCGCCGTGTACATGGTGATGCGCGCGCTCGGGGAAATGGCGGTGCACAACCCGATGGCCGGCTCCTTCGGCCAGTACGCCAGCCAGTCCCTGGGACCGCTGGCCGGCTTCATCACCGGCTGGACCTACACTTTCGAGATGATCATCGTCTGCCTGGCCGACGTCACGGCGTTCGGGCTGTACATGGGATTCTGGTATCCGGACGTGCCGCAGTGGATCTGGGTGCTGGCCATCGTGCTGCTGATCGGCGGGCTCAACCTGTGCACCGTCAAGCTGTTCGGCGAACTGGAATTCTGGCTGTCGCTGCTGAAAGTGGCCGCCATCGTCGCCATGATCGCCGGCGGACTGGGCATCATGCTGTTCGGCATCGGCCTGAGCGCGGACGCGCCGGCCACCGGCGTGCACAATCTCTGGCAGAACGGCGGCTTCATGCCCAACGGCATCGGCGGCTTGATCGCATCGCTGGCGGTGGTGGTGTTCGCTTTTGGTGGCATCGAGATCATCGGCATCACGGCCGGCGAGGCCAAGGACCCGGGCCGCACCATCCCGCGCGCCATCAACGCTGTGCCCCTGCGCATCCTGCTGTTCTACGTGCTGACGCTGTTCGTGCTGATGGCCATCTTCCCCTGGTCGCAGATCGGCAGCCAGGGCAGCCCCTTCGTGCAGATCTTCGACCAGCTGGGCATCCCGTCCGCCGCCACCATCCTGAACATCGTGGTGATCTCGGCCGCCGTGTCGGCCATCAACAGCGACATCTTCGGCGCCGGCCGCATGCTCTACGGCATGGCGCAGCAGGGCCAGGCGCCGCGCGGCTTCGCCGCCGTGTCGCGCCGTGGCGTGCCGTGGATGACGGTTGTGGTGATGTCGGCCGCGCTGCTGATCGGCGTGGTGCTGAACTATCTGATCCCGAAGGATGTGTTCCTGTTGATCGCTTCCATCGCCACCTTCGCCACGGTCTGGGTCTGGCTGATGATCCTGCTGTCGCAATTCAACATGCGCCGAAAGATGGACCCTAGGGAGGCCGCGCAGCTCAAGTTCCCGGTGCCGCTGTGGCCGGCCGGCCCGATCCTGGCGATCGCCTTCATGGTCTTCGTGATCCTGGTGCTGGGCTACTTCCCCAACACGCAGGCCGCGCTTATCGTGGGAGCCGTGTGGATCGCGCTGCTGTGCATCGCCTATCGCCTGTGGGTGCTGCCGCAACGCAAGGCGGCGCAGGTGCGCGTCCCGGAGCAGGGCGCGCCGCAAAACCCGTCCCGGCCGCTGACGCAGGGCTCGGACTGAAACAACGCAAGCAACAAGGAGAACCGGCAATGAAACAGGTCTGGCGCAACTGCCACGCCGCCACGATGCAAGGCGGCGCGTACTCGATCATCGAGCGCGCGGCCATCGTCACCGAGGACGGGCGCATTGCCTGGATCGGCCCCGAGGCCGAGATGCCGCTGGATGGCTCGGCGGCCGTGCAGGACCTGGGCGGCGCCTGGGTCACGCCGGGCCTGGTCGATTGCCACACCCACCTGGTGTTCGGCGGCAACCGCAGCCTGGAGTTCGAGCAGCGGCTGCAGGGCGTGGACTATGCCGAGATCGCCGCGCGCGGCGGCGGCATCGCCAGCACGGTGCGCGCCACGCGCGCCGCCACCGAGGACGAGCTGTACCTGGATGCGAGCCGGCGCGCGCTGCACCTGCTGCGCGACGGCGTGACCACGCTGGAGGTCAAGTCGGGCTACGGCCTGGACCTGCCCAACGAGCGCAAGATGCTGCGCGTGGCGCGCCGCCTGGGCCGCTCGCTGCCGCTGACGGTGCGCGCCACCTGCCTGGCGGCGCACGCGCTGCCGCCCGAGTTCACGGGCCGGCCGGACGACTATATCGACGAGGTCGCCCGCCGCATGCTGCCGGTGCTGGCGGCGGAAGGGTTGGTGGACGCCGTGGACGCCTTCTGCGAGCACCTGGCGTTCTCGCCGGCGCAGGTCGAGCGGGTGTTCCAGAGCGCGGCGCACCTGGGCCTGCCGGTCAAGCTGCATGCCGAGCAGCTGTCGTCACTGCACGGCGCCACGCTGGCGGCGCGCCATGGCGCGCTGTCGGCCGATCACCTTGAATACCTGACCGAGAGCGATGTGCTGGCCATGGCGCAGGCAGGCACCGTGGCGGTGCTGCTGCCGGGCGCGTTTTACGCGCTGCGCGAAACCCGGCTGCCGCCGGTGGATCTGCTGCGCCGCCACGGCGTGCCGATAGCCATTTCCACCGACCTCAATCCGGGCACCTCGCCGGCGCTGTCGCTGCGCCTGATGCTGAGCATGGCCTGCACGCTGTTCCGCCTGACGCCGGAGGAAGCGCTGGCCGGCGCCACCCTCCATGGGGCCCGCGCGCTGGGATTGGAGACCACGCATGGCACGCTGGAAGCGGGCAAGGCGGCGGACTTCGTGGCCTGGAGCATCGATCATCCGTCGGAGCTGGCCTACTGGATTGGCGGCGAATTGCCCAGGCGCGTCGTCCGGCATGGGCAGCAGGTGTACGCGACGGCGCCGGACGCGGCGGCCTGACAGCCGCCGGGCCGCGATGCATGCGGCCTACGCCGCCATCGCCAGCGCCGGCAGGCCCGCCTGGGACGGCAGGCGGAAGGCGCTGACCGCGCTTTGCAGCCGCTGCGCCTGCGTTTCCAGCGACGACGCGGCGGCGGCGGCCTCTTCGACGAGCGCGGCGTTCTGCTGGGTCACGTGATCCATCTGCGTGACCGCCGTGTTGACCTGGTCGATGCCCGTGACCTGTTCCTGCGAGGCGGCGGCGATATCGGCCACCAGCGAGGTCAGGTGTTCGATGGTCCGCACGATTTCCTCCATCGTGCGCCCGGCCGTCTCCACCTGGGTGGACCCCGCCTGCACCGTGGCGCCCGAGGTGTTGAGCAGCTGCTTGATTTCCTTGGCCGCCGTGGCGCTGCGCTGCGCCAGTGAGCGCACCTCGCCCGCCACCACCGCGAAGCCCTTGCCCTGTTCGCCGGCGCGGGCCGCTTCCACGGCCGCGTTCAGCGCCAGGATGTTGGTCTGGAACGCGATGCCGTCGATCACGCCGACGATGTCCTCGATGCGGCTGGAGTCCTGGGCGATTTCGCGCATGGTGTTCACGGCATCGCGCACGGCCTGTCCGCCGCGTTGCGCCACTTCGGACGCGGTCGAGGCCATCTGGTTGGCCTGGCGCGCGTTCTCCGCGTTGCTGCTGACGGTGGAGAGCAGCTGCTCCATGCTGGCAGCGGTTTCCTCCAGCGAGGCGGCCTGCTGCTCGGTGCGGCTGGACAGGTCCTGGTTGCCCGCGGCGATTTCGCTGGATCCGATATGTATTTCATGTACGCCCGCGCGCACCGCGTGCACGGTGCGGACCAGGCTGGCCTGCATCTCCTGGAGGTACGGGATCACCTGTCCCACGCAGTTGCGGCCGAAGGCCGCGATCGGAGTGGTCAGGTCGCCGGCGGCGATGCGCTGGAAATGGCCGCGCACGTCCTCCAGCGGACGCTTGACGAAATGCACCACGTACAGGTCGCCCAGCACCAGCAGCAGCAGGCAGACGGCCAGCACGGCGCCGGTGCCGATATAGGCATTGCGGCGCTTGGCGGCGGCGCTCTCCCATAGCTGGGTCTCGCGTTCCTTGGCGTAGGCCTCGTATTGCTCGATGCTCTTGCCGAAGGCGCGGCTGGCGGTCACGACCGGGCCGGCGCCATGGGCGCGGGCGCGCGCCACATCGCCGGCCGTCAAGAGGTCGCGCTGGACCGCGATGCCCGCCATGGTCAGGGCCTCGAAGCCCGATTTCATGGGATCCAGGATGGCGGCCGGGGTATCGTTGCCGGCCAGTTCCAGGAATATGGCCTGCTGCTTGCGGGCTTCGGCCAGGGCGGCGTCGATGCTGCGGCCTTCCTCGGCCGCCTGCGTGGCGTCGCCGGCGGCGGCATATTCCATCTGGCGCGACAGGCGCAGGCGCGCACGCATGATCTGGTCGTTGACGCGCGAAAGCGCCGAGACTTCGTGCAGCAGTTCGGTGCTGTCGGTCAGCGCATCCGCCGAGCCGCGCAAACCGTTGATGGTGATTGCCGACATGCCGGCAAGCAGGACGCTGATGGTGAGCAGGGTGCCCAGGATCATGCGGCGGATGGTGATGTCTTTCAGTAGCTGTTTCATGACGCGACGCTCTTGAGTGCTAAGGGGGTGCTACATCGGCAACAACGGCTTGGAGACAGGCGAATTTAGCTGGCGTTACAACATGACGGAATGTGCCAGCTGGGCATGGAACAAATCGACATTTCAAGCAATAGTGTTGCGTTTTTCATGTCAGGTGAGAATGTTTTCCTCACGGTCTGGTCTGGAGTGTCATAACTGCATGAAGCGTGGTGGGGTCATTAATTTGACGCTGTCCTGCAGGTATTGGATTAAATATGTGGGGTTATATTTCTTCGAATATCAGCGATGTTCGTGATATTTCAATTGGCTTAAGACTATCTTTAAAATAAAACTAAATTACTCGGGAGTAGTAAAAAGAAAAGTAAAATCCAGCACCGATGTTAAGAAAATAACTTGAATAAGCCAGCGGGGTATGGAAAATACGCTCGTGTTGCTCCAGATCTTGTATCTGATCTGATAAGACACACCCATGTTGGGGTAGGTTGAATCAGCAGTATTTTGTGGAGTGGCGCGCATGGAACGCCTGATCTATCGCAAAACCGGATTTCTTTTATTCACTTCTCTGGCATCCGCATCGAGCCTGGCGGCGCAGAATTCCACGACCTTCAACGTCAGCATCATCATCCAGGCCAACTGCACCATCGCAGCTACCAACCTGACTTTCCCTCCCCAGGGCGTGCTGAGCGCTGCGGTCGCGTCCACCTCGACGCTGACCGTCACCTGCACCAACACCACGCCGTACACCGTCGGCCTTAGCGCGGGCACCGGCACGGGCAATACTGAAACCAGCCGACGCATGTTCGGGGCCGTCAACACCACGGCATCCGTCGGCTACCAGTTGTTCAAGGCCGACCTGACCACGAACTGGGGCGATGCCACCGTGGCGGCGCGCGTGAGCGGCACGGGTACCGGGGCTGCGCAGACGCTGACCGTCAATGGCTCGGTGCCGGCCCAGGCCACGCCGGCGCCTGACACCTATAGCTCGATCGTCACCGCCACCGTCTATTTCTGAGGAGCGTGGTCGTGTGCGCGCGCATACCCGCCATGCTGGTGGTTCTGCTCGGCTGGATTTGTCCGGCCGGCGCCGCGACGCTGCAGATTTCCCCGGTCATGGTCGAGATGGCGCCGCAGCAGGGCGCCAGCGGCATCATGCTGCGCAACCCGGACGCGATGCCGGTCTATGGCCAGGTGCGGGTCTACGCCTGGGAGCAGCGCGGAGGCGACGATGTGTTGTTGCCCACCGATGAGATCCAGGTAAGTCCCCCCATCATCCAGGTGCGGCCCGGCGGCGAG
>NZ_JBICCO010000116.1:0-19196 GCF_043119405.1 Achromobacter sp. 413638 | reverse complement strand
GGCCGCAAGAAGCAGTAGCGGAGAAATCATGGCAATGAGGCGATAGCGTTCAAGAATTTGAGACATGGCAGCTCCTTGCGTTCCGAAAAAGTCTTGACGGACTGTTGTATGGCTTCTACTATACCGTCTGGACTGTATATGACTCAAGCTTTTTTGGAGCACGACCATGCCGCCCCGCGCGAAAACAAAGTTGCCCCCCCCGTCCACTGCCCATAGCAGCGCCGATGCGCAGCCCGGCCTCCAGCAAGGAGCCCAGCGAACTCGCGACCGCATCCTGCAGGCCGCCCGCGAACTGGTGCTGGAGGAAGGTGCCAGTCGCTTGACACTGGACGCCGTCGTTGTGCGGGCCGGGTTGAGCAAAGGGGCGTTTCTCTATCACTTCAAGACCAAACGCGATTTGTTCGTGACACTGATCGACGAGATGATCCGGGCGTTCGACGCGGTACAAGCCAATCACGAGCGCAGGTTTGCCGGAGATCCGGACCCCTGGCTGTCGAGCCAGGTGGAAGCGATGCCCGACGACGAGATGCAGAAGATGGGCGCAGCGCTGCTCGCGGCAGCTGCGGAAGATCCAACACTTCTCGACCCACTGCGCGAGTGGTACCGCGTGCAGTACGAACGCGTGCGTCGATCCCCGCGTGGCACCGAGACCGCGGCACTCATCATGCTGGCATTGGATGGCGCCCTGTTCGCCGATCTTCTGGGTTTGCCAATACTCGCACCCGCAGAGCGGCGGCATTTCTTTCGGGCGCTCCAGGATCTCGCCTCGGGCCATCTCGAACTTGTCCCGGCAAAAGGACGCACATGAGTCGCGTCCGTAGCGGTGTCATGACCGCGTGCGCACCGCGCTCCTTGGCGGTTGCTTGCACACTATCCATTTCGACTCTGCTCTCAGGGTGCGGAAACTCGCAATCCACCGTATCCGAGCCTCCGCGCGCAGTGAAGCTCGCCGCCGCGCAGTCGGATCTCCCGCATAGCTCTCGCATCGAATTGACTGGCTCGGCGCGAGCAACCGAGCGCAGCATCCTAGGATTTGAAACAGGAGGACGGATCGCCAAGTTGAACGTCGACGTGGGTGAACGGTTCTCCCGCGGCCAAGTCCTGGCAGAACTTGATGCGCAACCTGACCGGCTTCGCGTGACACAAGCGCAAGCATCCCTGGCGGCCGCCGAAGCCGGCCTGATGGATCGACGTGTACAGACAGATCAACAGCGCCGGTTGCTCGAAAGCGAAGTCATCTCCCCTGCTGCGTTCGAGAGCGCGAAGGCGCAGCTAGCGGTCGCAGAGGGTCAAGCGCGCACTGCCAAGGCGGCGCTTGGCCTGGCCGAACGAGCACAACGTGGCACGATGATCGTCGCTCCTTTCGATGGTGTCGTGGCGGAAAAGCTGGCTTTGGCGTTCACCGACATTGCTGCTGGTGCGCCGGTATTTCAGGTCGACGGCGTGCGCAGTGGCACTGAGATCATCGCGAACGCGTCTACTACACAGGCACCTCACATAGATGTCGGCCAACGCGCAGAACTGAGCTGGAGCGGAGCCGAACAACCAATCCGAGCGGTGGTACGTCGTGTCGGTCTGCGCGCCGAAAATGGCTCGCTCCTACCCGTGGTGCTAGTGCCTGAAGATAACGCGCAAGCGCGCGCACTTCGGCCAGGTATTCCCGTACAGGTCGTGCTCGACGCACCTGCGGCAACCTCCAAGACCTCTCGGCCCGAGACTGTATCCATACCTTATGCCTCGCTGGTGCTCGGCACGAAGCCGGGCGAGGCTTCCGTCTTCGTCTACACCCCTGAAGATAAGAAGGTGCACCGTCGCGCGGTGCGCTTCACGCCGGTACAGGAAGGAGACAGCGCGCGCGTCCTCGCTGGACTCAAGCCCGGCGAGACGGTGGTTGCCGCCGGAGGAGGATGGCTCACCGATGGACAGCCAGTGACACCACTGGAAGCCACCACTCAATTGACCAAGCGCTAACGCGATCCACCAGGTTACTTCATCATGAAGATCACCGAGATGGCGCTGCGCGCCAGTCGACTTACCTACTTTGTAGCGCTCATCATTTTCGTCGCCGGCATCGCGACCTTCCTGAATTTTCCTTCTCAGGAGGAGCCGACTGTCACGGTCCGCGATGCGATGGTCACGGCGTTGAACCCGGGGCTGCCCGCCGAACGCGTTGAGCAACTCATTGCCCGGCCGATCGAGGAGCGCTTGCGCGAACTGGCAGAGGTCAAGCGCGTGACGAGCACCGTGCGCGCAGGCAGCGCCATGATCCAGGTCACGATCTGGGACCGCTACACCGACTTGGCACCGATCTGGCAGCGCGTCCGGGCCAAGGTCGCCGATTCGAAGGATGCCTTACCACAGAGCACGATGGGGCCTTTCGTCGACGAAGACTTCGGCCGCGTCGCGGTTGCCTCGATTGCGGTCACTGCACCAGGTTACTCCATGAGCGAGATGCGCGTCGCGCTCAAGCAGATGCGCGACCGCCTGTACACCGTGCCTGGTATTGAGCGCATCACTTTCTACGGCCTGCAGGAAGAGCGCGTCTATCTCGAATTCGATCGGCCTAGGCTCGCGCGATTGGAGCTGACACCACAGGGGGTGATCGACCAACTCGTCAAACAGAACGTCGTCGCTTCGGGTGGACAAATTGTTGTCGGCGGCATCAATGCAACCTTGGCGGTCAGTGGCGAAGTGCGTGACGCTCCCTCCCTGCGAGCAATGCCGATCGCGCTGCCACGACCGCAAAGTAGTACGGCGCCCGTGCCGACGATCGCATTGGGTGAACTGGCGCAGGTGAGTGTGCGGCCAGCCGATCCGCCGGAATCTGCTGCCATCTACAAAGGCCAGCCCGCTGTCGTCATGGCGGTTTCGATGGCCTCCGGTCAGAACGTGGAGCAGTTCGGAAAAGCGCTCAAAGCACGGGTTGCAGACCAGGAGAAGCTGCTGCCGGCGGGTTTCGATCTGTCATACGTCACTTTCCAGGCCGATGTCGTCAAGCACGAGATGGGCAAAATGAACCACGTCATGATGGAGACGATCATCGTCGTCCTCGGTGTCGTCGTGCTATTTCTCGGTTGGCGCACCGGGATCATCGTGGGCATGATCGTGCCGTTGACGATCCTCAGTGCACTCATCGTCATGCGCGCGATGAACATCGAGCTTCAGAACGTCTCGATGGGCGCCATCATCATTGCGCTCGGCTTGTTGGTGGACAACGGCATTGTGATTGCCGAAGACATCGAACGCCGCCTGGCCGGTGGCGAAGATCGTAAGCATGCCTGCCTCGAGGCGGGCCGCACGCTCGCCATTCCGCTGCTCACGTCCTCGCTCGTGATCGTGATCGTGTTCTCGCCGTTCTTTTTTGGCCAGAACGCCACGAGCGAGTATCTGCACAATCTCGTGGTCGTGCTGGCACTGACGTTGTTCGCTTCGTGGCTGCTGTGCCTGACTGTCACGCCCCTATTGTGCTACCACTTCGCCAAACCCCATCACAAGCAGGAGCAGGGCGACGCCTATGACACCCGCTTCTACCGTGGCTACCGGCGCGTACTGGAGTGGGTGCTCCACCATAAGGCGGTCTATGTAGCGTCGATGATCGCGGCGCTTGCCATTGCGCTGTATGGCTTCACCACCCTGCCGTACGATTTCATGCCCAAGTCCGACCGGCTTCAGTTCCAGATTCCGGTGCAGCTCGCCCCCGGTACCGACTCGCGCGAAACGCTCGCCCGCGTGAAGCAGATCAGTGGTTGGCTGGGCGACACGAACATCAATCCAGAAGTCTCCGATCACATCGGCTACGTCGCCGATGGTGGCCCGCGCTTCATCCTTAGCCTGAATCCACCACTGCCGGCATCGAACATCGCGTACTTCGTTGTCACATTGAAGCCGAAGAGCGACATCGACGCCGTCCTCGCCCGCACCCGCAGCTACTTTGCGCAAGCACATGGCGACGTGCGCGCCGAGCCCAAGCGTTTCTCGCTCGGTGCGACCGAGTCAGGGACTGCCATTTATCGCGTCAGCGGTCCGGATGAGGAGGTATTGTTGGGGGCCGCGTCCAAAATCGAAGCAGCGCTGCGCAAGCTGCCCGGCACCATCAACGTCAAGAACGATTGGGATACGCGCGTTGGCCGCATCGACGTACGGGTCGACCAGGACCGCGCGCGTCGGGCGGGCGTGACGACTGAAGACATCGCTGGCGGGCTGGATGTCCGCTACAGCGGCAGATCGATCTCGGTTATTCGCGACGGTGACACCTCCGTCCCGATCGTCCTGCGCAGTATCGTAAGCGAGCGTCGCAGCACGGCAGACGTAGGCGCGACGCTCATCTATCCCACCAACGGCGGTCCAGCGGTGACGCTGGCTCAGGTCGCAGACGTATCGCTCGCGAGCGAGCCCTCGGTCATCCAACGGCGCAATCTCATCCGCACGATCACCGTGCAAGGACAGAACACCTCTTACACCGCCCAGGAGATCATCAACCGCCTGGCGCCTAGCGTCGCTGCCCTGGACCTGCCCGCGGGCTACTCGGTTGAACTTGGCGGCGAGATCGAGGAAGCCGCCGAATCGAACGCCGCGCTGTCGACCTACATGCCCCTCGCATTTCTGGCGATGCTGATGCTGTTCGTATGGCAGTTCAATTCTTTCCGCAAGCTCGGTGTGATCCTCGCGACGATCCCTTTCACGCTTATCGGCGTGGTATTGGCTCTGAAGCTGACCGGCACACCTTTCAGCTTCATGGCGACCTTCGGCGTACTGGCCCTGTTCGGGATCATTGTCAACAACGCCGTGCTCTTGCTGGAACGCATCGACCAGGGGCTAGCGGAAGGCCTGCCACGCCATGAAGCCTTGGTTGGGGCCGCGATACAACGGCTTCGTCCAATCGTGATGACCAAGGTCACCTGCATTTCGGGACTGGTGCCACTCATGCTCTTCTCCGGACCATTATGGAAAGGGATGGCGATCGCGATGATCGGTGGGCTGGCACTCGGAACGCTGGTGACGTTGGGCTTGATTCCGCTGCTTTACGAAGTCCTGTTTGGAATCAAGCGAATTGGGCCGTGGAACCTGAGTGTCGCCACCGCGCATGGAGATCGCTCATGAGTCTCTTGCGAGCCGCCGCGTGCTGCGCATTCTCAGAATTCGTATGCACCCACGCTTCATGCGTATGTCTCGCTAGGCTTATGCGATTCAGCACCCATCCGCTGATCTGGAAATCCTGGTCGATTGTCATTGCCGCAGGGGTTCTAGGAGCGGGCTATCCACTGGGCCTGCGGGCCATCACGGCGGGCGGTCCGATGCGCTGGGTCGGCCTCTGTGTGGCAGTGACGTGCATGGCGGCCAGCGGCGCACTTTTGTGGTTCGCGCTCAAGCGGATTCCGATCAGCGCGGCCTCTGCAGCCTGGGCAGGAATCGGGCTACTTGGAAACTTGGGCGTCGGCGCCCTCCTACTAGGCGATGTCGCATCGGTAACGCGCTGGTCTGGCACCGCCCTCATCGCAGCAGGCATTGCCTGTCTTAGTTTCGTTTGATCAAGGAGACCCATTATGAAGAGCAAAACTGCATTGATCCGCGGCGGCATCTTTTTTTGCGTAGCAGGCGCGCTCTCTGGATGCGCGACCAACAGCATGACGCGCTCCGGATTTCTCGGCGACTACGAGAAGTTATCGCCGACACGATACGAGAACGTACTGATGTACCGCGCAGCGGGATTCGAGCCCAAGCGTTATGCCGCTGTCGTGGTGGAAGAAGCGCAGATCAAGACCGCCTCGGGTCGCATCGATGGGCTCGATGACGCGCAGCAGCGCGAAGTGCTAGACCATGTGACGAGCGAACTGAAACGCCAGGAAGGCAAAAGTCCCGCCCCCCCAGGTGGCGCGGGACAGGTTCGGGTGCGTGTAGCGGTCACCGAACTGCAGACACCGAATCGGGCAGTCAATGCAATGACGACCCTGCTGGTTGGACCCGTGACGACGGGTGGTGCCAGCCTAGAGTTCGAAGCAGTCGATTTAAGGACGGGACGCCGGGTTGCTGCCGCCAGTTGCTTCGAGCGCGGCAACGTCATTAAAGAGTTCGCCGGTTCGTACACATTGCTGGGTCATGCCAAAGCGGCGATCACGAACTGCATCGAGCGCATCGACAGCGCTTGGCGGGACACGCAGCCATGAGCAACGCTTCACAGGCTTGGCTCCGGCAGGATGCCATGGTCGGCGGTGATCACAAATGGCTGGCGGGTGGCGACTGGACGATAGAGCACTACGCCAGTCTGGCAAAATCCGTGTCCGCCGCCCGCATCAGTCATGCCGAGGGGTACGCCACTCCCTTACTCGACTGGACGCAAGTCCAGAGACTGGACACCGCCGGCGCGGCTCTGCTGGTGGAAATTCTCGGGCCAGACTCGATACTCGACCGGCCGGAGGCAGCTCCAAATCTGTCCTCGGATCGCCTCGCCCTAATGAGAGCGCTGGCCGCCGCTGCTACCGATCAGCAGAAGACGGAGAAAGCAGCGGTGAGCGGGAATCCTCTGCTCCGCGGTCTGGGACGCATAGGCCTGACCTTGGAACAGGGCTGTCGTGCGTGTCTTGGTCTGGCCGGGTTCGTGGGCCAGATCATCGAAACATGGAGCCGTACCGTTCGTCACCCGCGTCGCTGGCGCGCGACCTCGGTGATCGCTCAAATCCAGCGATCAGCGGTGGACGCCATTCCCATCGTGGCGCTACTGAGCTTCATGGTAGGAATGGTGGTGGCGTTCCTGGGAGCAACGGTGCTGGCCAACTTCGGTGCGAGCATCTTCTCGGTGCATCTGGTCGCCTTCTCGTTCATGCGCGAGTTCGGAGTGCTGCTCCCGGCCATATTGATTGCAGGCCGTACCGCAAGCGCGTACACCGCCCAAATCGGTTCGATGAAGGCAAATGAAGAGATCGATGCGCTTCGCTCCAACGCGCTCGACCCCATCGAGTTACTGGTGCTGCCACGCGTGCTGGCGCTTCTTGTGTCCTTGCCACTGCTCACCTTAGTAGGCATCTTGGCTGGCATTGCGGGCGGCGCCACCGTATGCGCACTGAGCTTGGAAATTCCTCCCGCACAGTTCCTTGCCATCGTGCAGGAAAAAATCGAGGTGCGCCATTTTCTTGTCGGAATGAGCAAGTCCCCGCTCTTCGCGGTGATGATCGCCGCTATCGGCTGCCATGAAGGGTTCAAGGTCGCCGGTAGCGCTGAGTCGGTAGGCGACCACACGACGTCTAGTGTCGTGCAATCAATCTTCATGGTGATCCTGATAGACGCCATCGCTGCACTGTTCTTCATGGAGATGGGCTGGTGAGCGCGGTGAAGCAAGACACCGACAACGGTGTGCGACACGCTATTGAAGTGCGCGGCCTGGACAACAGGTTTGGAACCCAGCAGGTCCATCAGGACCTAGACCTGGACGTGCGGCGCGGGGAAATCCTTGGCGTGGTGGGAGGGTCAGGCACCGGGAAATCCGTGCTCTTGCGTAGCGTCGTCGGGCTGCAGAAGCCGCATTCGGGCGTGGTCCGTATCGGGGGGCGCGACCTACTGCGAGCCCAATGGCTTGCGCGCGCGCGTATGGAGCGAAGGTTCGGCATTCTGTTCCAGAAGGGCGCGTTGTATTCATCGCTGACCGTCTTGGAGAACGTCGCTCTTCCTTTGATCGAGCATGTCGGTCTGGCGCGGCCTCTTGCCGAGCGTTTGGCAAGAAGCAAGCTGGGCTTGGTGGGGTTGCCTGCCGGAGCGGGAGACAAGTATCCGGCCTCGTTGTCCGGAGGCATGGTGAAACGAGCAGCACTGGCGAGAGCCTTGGCGCTTGATGCGAACATCCTGTTTCTTGACGAACCCACCGCAGGACTGGATCCAATCGGGGCTGCATCTTTCGACCAATTGATTCTGACCCTGCGCAATGCACTGGGCCTCACGGTGTTTCTGGTAACCCACGACCTCGATACGCTGTACACCATATGCGACCGTGTCGCGGTCCTGGCGAACCAGAAGGTACTCATCAACGACGGCATCGAGGCAGTCGAGCGCTTCAAGCACCCGTGGATACAGGAATACTTTCACGGCCCCCGTGGCCGTGCGGCCGCACAGGCCACTGGTGCTTCCAGCCAAGAGACGCAGCCATGAAACCCCTCCGCATCTGCATCATTCTTCCGTCGCGCACGCATTGGGCTGGGCGCACGCAATATTTAAACTCTGAGAACGAGGTGGTCTGATCATGGAACCACGTGCCCATCATGTATTCATTGGTCTGTTCGTCGTGCTGCTCGGTGCGATTGGTATTGGCTTCGCGCTTTGGCTCAGCGACACACGTTCCGACCACGATTACCAGTATTACCGGATTATGTTCGATGAGCCAGTGACCGGGCTTACGCCCGGCAGCCAGGTTCAGTACAGCGGAATCACGATTGGCGAAGTCGTTGCACTTTCTCTTTCACCGCGAGACCCAAGGCGGGCGATAGCGCGCGTACGCATCAATGCCACCATCCCGGTCCGGCAGGATACCCGCGCTGAATTGGTCATCACGGGAATTACCGGCAACGCGGTGATCGAGTTGAGCGACGGTGGGCCAAACGTGCCATTGCTGGATCGGAGAGAGGACGAGGAACCGTTGATCCTCGCACCACGTTCGGCGATGGCATCCCTGGTCTCCGGTGAGGGGAACAGCATGACGACACTCAACGGCATCTTGCTGCGCACGCAGGAGTTACTGTCGAAGGAGAATTTGGCTCTTGTGCACCGCAGTCTGGTGAATCTTGAACAGACCACGGGCGCGGTCGCTGACCAGAGGGCCGAGATCGCGACGTTAATCAGCAATCTGACCGAAGCAAGCAGAGAATCGACAGCTGCCGTGCGCCAAGCAAATAGCACTCTTCGCGATGCCAACCTGCTACTAAATAACGATGGTAAGCAAATCATGGTGAACACGCGTGATGCAACGGCATCCCTCGAACGCGCCGCTTTCAGGGTTGAGACGCTACTGCAAAACAATCAGGAATCGCTGAACCAGGGCTTGGCCGCCACAGGTCCTGCCATGCACGAACTCCAGCAGGCGCTGGCCAATCTAAACACCGTGCTGCGCCGACTGGATCGCAATCCGGCGCAATACCTGCTCGGTGGAGAGAACATTGAGGAAACCAAGCCGTGAACACTTCCGCCAGGATGATTCCCGTCGCTGCCGTGACTATGACGCTAGTACTCGGCTTGTCCGCGTGCAGTGTGCTTCCCAAAGCAGCTCCAATGGTCACCTACAAATTGCCCGACTATCACATCGCCCAGGCGGAGAGTACGCCGCGCGCCGTTCCGGGACCCGGGGCGCTGCGCGTCTACGCCCCTGAGAGTAGTCGCGTCCTGGATTCGGAGCGGCTGTTCATTGCGCAGCCCGATGGTCGCTTGTCGGCTTGGCAAGGAGTGCGTTGGGCCGACCCCGCACCGGTGCTGCTGCGTGACCGAATCGTCGAAGCCTTCATGCGCGATGGGCGGTCGACTTCCGTGATTACCGATAGCACCCCAATGAGCGCCGATATGGAGTTGCGCAGTACGCTGCGGGCGTTCCAGCTCGAATACCGCGGCACTGAAGCGATCGCCGCGGTTCGGCTCGATGTGCAACTGGTCGATCCGGCCAAACGGACTGCTATTGCCAGTAGACGCTTCGAAGCAATCCAAGCCACAGGCAGCAAGCGAGAGGCCGATGTGGTGAGCGCGTTCGGTGTCGCCACGGATATATTGGCCGGGCAGATCGTTGAATGGGCAGTTCAGGTCGGGGCAGCGCGTTTGCGAGTTGCACCGGAATTGGCAAGCAACCATGCACCCACAGCGTCGTCGATAAGCACAGACTAGTCGTCTTAACGGAGCACAGAAGCTAGGGCCAAAACGCTGCTCGACACCTTAACTCGGTACGACAGCCTACGGCCCCGATCCAATCCCAGGACCTCTTTGCCGTCCAACCTCCCATGACACACCGCCGCCGCGTACAGTCGCGGCGATCTGCTGCCCCAGTCGTGGCTCGATTATCGGCCGCCAAGGCACCAGACTGAATCCCATGCCGTCATCGAGCAGCGCATAGCGACCGCTGGCGAGCATGACCGAGCGCCGGTAGATGCCGGCTACGCGCTGCCCGTCTGTGACGTGCCGATGCTCCAATCCGCTATCGGCGGCAATGTGCTGGGCGGCCTGCGCCAGCTCCCGATTGCGCAGCGTTTCCAGCAGATTCCGGGAGAGAATCAGCCGCTGCCCGCGCCGCTGGGCCAGCCCCTGTTCTTCGAGGAAGTCGGCGCGCTGCTGCAAGGCTTGCCTAGCATCGCCGCCAAAGCCCAGGTCGCCCAGTCCCTTGCCGCCGCCGATCAACTGCTGATCCAGCCAGGTCGCGCCGATGACGCGGGCCTGCCGTTCAATCGGCAGATGCGATTTCAGTTCGACCGCCACGCCGCCCAGCCGCTGCGCGTCGTACTGGCGGCCACGCTCGGCCAAGTCGTCCGGCACCTTCCATAACCCCTCGGCCACGCGCTCCACGATGCCGGCCCGCCGTAGGGCTTCCAGCCGGCGGATATGGGCCGCCACAGCCTCTTGCGGGTCGCGGCCGGGCTTGGCTCGGCCTTGCTCGATCGCCAGGTGGTGATCGGTGCGGTACAGGCCATTGCTCGCCAGCGTGGCGATGTTCTTGTCGGCCGCCCGCACCTCGGCGGAACCGCGTACCTCCACCACCGCGCCGATGGGATAGTTCGCCAGCTCGTCGCGGGCGTCCAACGCGACGTAGTGGGCTTTGCCGTCCAACCCGTCGATGACCAGATAGCCGCGGTCGTGCAGCTCGTCGGCCAGACCCTTAGCAGCCACGCGACCGACGATAGTGCGGCCGTCGTCGCCCGGCTCGAACACCGCCAGCTCGCGAGGCTTGCCGCTCATGGCCCGCTGCATCGTTCGGATGATGTCGCCACGCTCGCCCAGGGCACGCAAGGTCTTCTCCGCGTCCGCATGGACGGCCCAGGTGCCGGGCTGCACCTCGTCGGCCAGGCCCAGGCGCTGCAAGTGTTGCAGGCGGCCGATCAGCAGCAGGCGCTGGCGTTGCAGCCGGGGTTCGTTGAAGCGTTCGATCTGCACCCGGCCATCCTCGCCGGCCTCGCGCTGCAACGTGCGGTCGAGGCTCGTCCACCGCTCTTGCTCCACCTCGCGCTGCAAGGTCTGCTGGATCTCCAGTTCGGTGCGCGGCCCCAGCCATTCCGTCGCCAGCTCGGCGGCGCGATGGCGGAAGCCGTGGGCGATGTAGTCGCCCGCGATGATGAGGTCTTTGCCGGTATCGTCGCGTCCGCGCACGATCAGGTGCGTGTGCGGGTTGTCGGTGTTCCAGTGATCGACCGCCACCCAATCCAGCCGCGTCCCCAGGTCGGCCTCCATCCGGTTCATCAGGTGCCGGGTGTAGGTGCGCAGGTCGTCCAGCTCCGCACTGTCTTCAGGTGAGACGATGAAGCGGAAATGATGTCGGTCGTCCTGGCAGCGTTCCTTGAAGGCATCGAGGTCGGCTTCGTCGGTCTGCGGCCCGTAGGCACGGCCCGGCTCGCCGTTCCGGCCGGCACCGTCGCGCTCGATGTAGCGCAGGTGCTTGGCGAGCGACTGCGGACTGGCGTTGCGCTGGTTGACCAGCAGCGTCTTGATGGTCACGCGCCGTGACATAGGGGTCAGCTTTGCGCCTGCGAAGCGCGCCGCCGTATGGCCGCGTCCAAGCCGTGAGCCGGGCCGCTGGCCGGCGTGCTGGCCGCTCCCGCCAGCGGTAGGACGGCGCACCGCCGACTTGCCGCCGCTGGCCTTGCCAGCCTGCTTGAGCACCTTGGAAACGAAGCTCTGGCCCTGGCCTTTGCCTCGGTTCTTCGGCGCGCCAGGGCGCACCCAGAAATCATGGTCGCCGCGGTCGGTCATGGCTGTGCTCCCTGCAAGCTCCGGCGTGTCCGAGCGTGCGAAGCACGCGGACATGCCTGCATCGGCGCGTGCCTCGCGCCCCACGCGGCACGGCGGCGAAGCCGCGCCGTGCCGCGCCACCCCCACGTGCAGACTGGCTTTGCGGGCGGCAGAGTGCCGAACCCTTTTGTCTTGCCTTCCGCCTTTGCCCCTCGCTCCCGCTCCGGGCATCGGCGGCCCGGCGGCGCTGCTGCACGAGCAGCCAGCCCGCCGGCGAACACGCCAATGGCCGCAGGCCAGGCGCGTTCGAGGCAAGACGCCTGCACGTTGGGCGGCTGCGCCGAAGGCAGCGCGAAGTGCGGTGCGAATGCACCCGCACTGCACGCGCGACGACACGGCGACGAACAGTAGAACGACATGCCCGATGGCACGATGAGAGGCGCGGCAAAGTGCAGCGAATCGGCGGCCATCATGGACGTGTCTCCAGCCAGATCGGATGCGCAACGCCGATCACGGCGAACGCGCTGACCGGCCCGAAATAGCGGCTGTCGAACGACGCCGGGTTGGTCGCGCTCAACAGGAACAGTTCGCCCGGTTGGAGACGGCGGCAAAGCTGCAAGGATGGCAGCGGCCGGCCCAGCCGGTCGGCAGGCAGGGCGGCGGCCACCGGCACGCCGTCGATGCGAACCTGGCCGGCGACGATGCAAACGTGTTGTGGCGCGACTGCGCCCACACGTTTGAGCAGCGGAACGCGGGTCGGCAGGTAGCCGCGCTGCGCAGCCAGCATGGCGGCCCTGTCGGGCAGCGGCATCAGCACGATGCTGTCCACGGACAGCGGACGTGGCCGCGAGGCGGTGCGCGGGTCGAACGGTTCGATGCGATACCAACCGACCGCCACGCTGTCGGACGGGTTGTAGGCCATTCGCGGCAGGGGCTGCACGAACGCCGCCCAGGCCAGCGCAGCGAGGCCGACGGTGGCGAAGCCTGCCAGCACGAGGCGAGCGCGCAGGCGCGAGCGAGGATGCGGCACGGGGCCGGTCGTGGAAATCGTGGTCATGGCAATGCCCTCCCGGCCAGCCAGGCGGCGTGCCGTTCTGCGGTGTATGTGGGTAGCGCCGAGCGCGCTGCGAGCCGGTTCGCGAGCGTGCGCCAGTACGCGGGCGATGTGTCTGCGGCTGCGATGCCCAGCGCCTCGATGCCGTCGATGCGTTCCAGCACGGCGCGCACGTTGGCATCGCCTTCGGCGTGCAGCAGCAGACGCGCGCCCGGCTGCACGCCGGGGATGCGCTGCACGGCGTCCAGCGGCGTGGCGGTCTGCATCACCATGAGCTGCCAGCGGATCGTGCCGTAGTCGTTGGCCTGCCAACGGATGCGGCACAGAACCGCGTTCGGCAGGAACACGGCGCAGCGCCGCCAGCGGTCGAGCTGGAGCGTGCGCGCCGGTTCGCCGAAGCGCAGGTAGAGCTTGAAGCGCGGTTCGATGTAGGCCAGCGCCACGCGCGTCAGCGGCACGTTGCCGGCCTGGCCGGCGAGTGTCGAAGGCGCCGGCGGCGGCGCAGCCGTGGGCGCACTTGCTTTGGGGGTGTGGGCGGTCGAAGCGGATGCGTTCACGGCGTGCCCTCCGGGGGAAACTCCCGCTCCAGCAGGTCGCGCAGCAGTTCGGCTACGGTCACGCCTCGCGTGAAGGCCGACACCTTGATGCGCGCCCGCATGGCGGGCGTGATGTCGAGCGTCAGTCGAGCGGTGTAGAGGTCGCCTTTCTGCACGGCATCTGCGTCGCCCTGGCGAATCCACGCTTCGGCGTGCGGATTCGCTGGGGGACGCGCACCGATGCCGACGCGCTTGCTGCGTGGTGGTGGCTTCCCAGTCATGTCGGCCACCGCAGCAGTTCGTCGGTGAGCGCGGCGATCTCGCGGGCAGCGGCGCTGTCGGGCGCGGTTTCGCGGGCGAGCCGGCCAGCGGCTACGCTGTCGGCAAAGACGATGCGCTGGTGGATCTCCGAGCGCAGCGCGGGCAGCGGCTGTTCGGCCAGCGATTGCCGTGCCTCCCTGCCGATGATGGTGGTGCTGACGCGCCGGTTGATGACGAAGGCCGCGCGCAGCGCTGGCCGGAACACCTGTGCTTCGCGGATCAGTGCGACCATCTCGGCAGAAGCCCATACGTCGTAGGGGCTGGGCTGCACGGGGATCAGCACGCGCTCGGCCGCCAGCAGCGCGGAACGCGCGAGGGCGGCGATGCGCGGCGGGCCGTCGATGATGATGTGATCGGCCCGCCTGGCGAGTTCTGGCGCTTCCTGATGCAGCGTTTCGCGGGCAAGGCCCACGGCGCTGAACAGACGGGGCAGGCCCTGCTGGCTACGCCGCTGCGTCCAGTCGAGCGATGACCCCTGCGGGTCGGCATCCAGCAGGATGACATGCAGGCCGCGCATCGCCAGTTCGCCGGCGATGTGCGTGGCGAGCGTGGTCTTGCCGACGCCGCCTTTCTGGTTGAGAAACGCGAAGATCATGGCGCGGCCCTCCGAGCTGGAAAGCCGGCCTGGCCGTGCCGTTTCGTGGTTGTCCACCGAAACGGCGCGCTTCTACTAAAAGTTATGTATTTCTTGTTAGGTAAGTTAGAGGGAACGCAAACCCGCGCCGTTGTTGGCTTTCCGGCGTTTTCGTACTCCTGATAGCACGAGGGTCGTACTCCTGATAGCACGATACCCGGTACTCCTGATAGCACGAGGCCGTCCACAGGTTCTCCCGCAGTTATCCCCGTGCCGCGTGCGGCACGGGCCGGAAGGTCAGCAGCTCGGTGTTGTCGTCCGGCATCCGCTCGATGCCGAGGACGTAGCCGGGCAACGACTGCCGCGCCACCAGGGCGCGCACGTCGTAGGCGAAGTCCGAGAAGCGGGCCGCGCTGCCGGATTTGCGGTACAGGTGTCGGAAGTCGAATTGCCAGCCGTGCTCCTGCCGCCCGCCATGCTTGCGCACCAGGCGGTACAGCCAGCGTTCGATACCGCCCTTCAAGCGGAAATAGGCCGGGTCGATGGTCAGCACCAGGGCGGCGTCGAGCACGCCGGCATAGAACCAGTCCGGCAAGATCAGCTCGATGCCCAGCGGGGTGCCGCTGGCGTCGGCGAGTTCCTTCCACTCGTTGATCCACGAGAAGCGATGCAAGCGCCTTCCCGTGGTTTCGCGGATGGACGTGGCCACCGTGGTCGATTGCAGCCGGTCGAGGGCGGCCTTCAGGCGCTGGTAGTCGTTGAGGGACGTGCCGCGCCCGATGAAGCGCAAAATCTCGTAAGGCGTGGCGCGTATCCAGCGCGACGGGCGCAGGCCCGCGTCGCGCGCCTCCACGATCTGCGAGGCGGCCCATATCAGCACGTCGGCATCCCATATCGTTGCGATGCCGTGCTCCTGCGTGCCTTCCACGCGAATGGTGACGTTCCCGCTGCGGAAGTCGATCGGCGCCGTGCGCCGCGACTTGGCAAGCGAGAAGAACGGAAAGGCCATCAAGTCCTGGGAATCGCGTGGCGCCATGTCGCCCGGCAGCGCGCGGAACAGATCGAGCTGTTCGCGCTGCGGCAAGGCTTGCCCTGGCGGGCTGGACATGGCGAAGGCCACCCACGCGCCGACGATCAGCGGCCATCACGGTAGTCGCCCGCGTGGCGCTCGGCGTATTCGGGATCGGACGTGGCCTCGTAGCTGCGCTGGTCGGCCCAGGCATCGAGGTCGGACACCGCGTACATGACGCGGCGGCCGAACTTGCGGAACTTGGGGCCGCCGCCGATCACCCGCTGCTTCTCCAGCGTGCGCGGCGACAGCCGCAGGTAGTCGGCGGCTTCGTCGTTTGTCAGGTAGCGTTGAGGCTGCGAGGTCGCAGTGACGGCAGCGGCGGCAGGCCGCGAGGGAGCAGGTCGCATGGGATGTACCTCCATCAAGCCCGGCCACACCACGCGGCCGGATAGAGGCACTCTCAAGAAAGCAAGGCTTCTTGCTAAGGGACGATTCGCACGGGTCGAGAAACGTCCCCCCTAATGCGACGGGAACATTGGAAGCTGCGCTAGTCGGCGGTAGCCGCCGTGCATCAGCTCATCGCCGCGGCGTACCAGCCGCCGTACGCGGGCACGCAATGCACTGTCTTTGTGCCAGTCGGCCGCGACGGCATCCGCGCCGAACAGACCTTCGCCCACCTCGCGCAAGGAGGCTCCCGCGAGGGTCGCGTCGAGCGCTTGCAAGGTATGCAGTTCCAGCAGCGCGGCGGGCGTGGGGCGGGAGCGGGCTGTTGCCACAGGCGTGGCCACGGTTGCGGCAGATAGCGCATCCAGCTTCGCAGCGAGCGTGCGGTAGCGCGCACAGGGCGTGGCGCAGGCGCGTGTGGCGTAGAGATAGGCCGAACCATCTTCCAGGTCGGGTGCGAGTGCCAGCCGAACGCAGCAGCCTGGCCAATGCGATACGAGCACCAGGCGCTTGCCGTCGTGGGTCAGTTGCTTGCGCCCAGGAATGCGCCAGAACTCGAAGGTATGCGCATCGGGTGGTGGGTCGGCGTCGGGGTATAGCTGCACCACGGCATCGTGATCGGGGAACCAAGCAGGATGTGCGTCGCGCGCATCCAGGCCGGGATCTTCCAGCAGGCGCAGGCCCCAGGCCTGCGCCGCATCAGGCTTGCGACGCCGGCGTAGCCAGTCGCGCCGGTAGCTTGGATTCCTGCGCAAATACTCCCAAGCCAGCGCTGGGCCATCGAGGTGCAGCGTGTAGAGATACGCGGCCGTGGGATACCAGTGTTGGCTGCTGCGGTCAGTCATGGCGAAACCTCCCTGTTTCTGGGAACGTCGCCACAATTCCGCTGTGCGGGAGCTATCGAATCGCCATCAAGTGGTCATCAAACTCGGGTTACGCTTTAACTGCTGGTGTCAAGACAGATTCGCTCCAGTGCATTGCCGAAATCGTCTAAATGCGACGACTGCACCGCCCGGAAATGGGGTGCAGCATTGAACACCGTGCCGAATCTCGCGCCTGGCATCATGACTGTTTTGGTCAGGAGCGCACCACCCTGGTGCAAGCATGCGGATCAAGACTTGCCAGGTCTTGGCTAAGACCGAAATAGTCACAATGCGATACTTTTTGCCTGGTCGCGCTGGAATGCGTCAATCGGTGATCGAACCGTTTTCCTGAGCCAGTCGAACGTATTCCGACAGCGGCCGCGTCGGCTGGAAATACCGATCTCGTATCACGGGCTGCTTGAGCGGCCCGACGATGGACGCCAGATCGGACAGCTTCACCGTCGCCAGGGCAGGCATCCCGATCCCGAGGTCGATCAGGCCGTAGGCCGTATCGCCATCGGTCGGATCGAGCGCGGCCAATAGCCAGGTCGCATGTGCGTCCGGTGTGAACAGGCGCACCACGGGCAGCGGGTCACATTCCTGGCCTGCGGCGCGGGTGAGGCCGTGGGCCAGTAGGTGCACCCGGTCTTCCTCGGTGACAAGCGTGGTCAAGGCCGCGCCCCTTCCACGAACACACGCAATCGCCGAGGCGCATCTGTGCCTGCGGACGGATGCACGTATGCGCAAGCGCACGAAGCCGCAAAAGCGGAGAGGCACGAAGGCGTATTGGTGGAAGTCAGGAAAGACACGGATGCGGTTCCCTGGGTCTGAGGAAATCCGCAGATGCGGATCTCCGTAAAAGCACGGAAAAGGAAAACATCACCACCAAATGAACACTATAGATTGTAGTCCTATAGGGCGCAATGGGCTGTCATCTTGGTTTTTTGGGGAAACCATAGGTGGCAGCGAAGAACTCATTGGCAGCGGCGATTCGGACGGTAAGGAAGGCGCGTGGTTTGAGCCAGGAAGCGTTCTCCAACGTGTCCAGTCGCACCTACATGAGCACGCTGGAGCGCGACCTGAAAAGCCCAACCATCCAGAAGCTGGCCGATCTGTGCGAGGTCATGGAAGTGCATCCGCTCACGCTGCTCACATTGGCTTATGCCGGTGACAGCACCCGCGAAGCTGATGAATTGCTGGCACAGGTGCGCCAGGAACTCAGGGCGATATTGGAAGAGCCCGACACGCCTTAGCGCGTTGGCGTGTGGTACTGAATTGCAGCAAGCGGAGCGCGCAGCGCCGCAGGCGCGAAGGCGTGAGGGATTGAAGCCGGATGGCCGTGACGGCTTGCCGGCACGGGGCGAAGCCCGAAAGCCCGGCGGCGCTTACAGCGCCGACACGCCACACACCGCTCGTTGACACGGATTGCGAGCCACAAGGCACGCATGCAGGCCCGCCGTGACGGGCGTATCCAGCACGCGGCAGCAGCAGAAATCCTGCGCGTGCGGTGCTGCGATCAGCAGCATCGCGCCCCGCCGCAGTGGGCGGGACGCGGTAAGCGGCTGTCAGGCCGCCTTCGGCTTGTTGCGCGACCAGATCAGGTCGTGCGTGCCGTCCTCGTTCTCGATCAGGCGGGCATAGACCGTCGCCGGGAACGAAGGGTCGTCGATGGATACGGACAGGTATTCCCGCCCGGCCTCGCTGGTCTTCTTCCACGCTGCGCCGACTTCGTGGCCAGCCGCTTGCAGGTGGAAGTCGGGGGCGTTCTCGGTGTCGCCCTTGTCGTTGGGAACCAGCTTGACCTTGACGTTGAGCGTCAGGGTGCGAAGCGTGCCGGTGAAGCCGTCTTTCTCTGCGGTGAAGGTGCCGATGTTAGCCATGATGTTTCTCCTTTCGGGTTGAACAAGGTCGCGCCAGTGCGTCCTTGTTGTGATCCGGCCGGCGGGGGATGGGCTGGTCGCACCGCACAGCGGTCGCAACAACGTGGAGAACCTGGAAGCGAAAAGAATTTGTCCCGCGAGGAATGCGCGCAGCGCAGGGGAAATTGTTTTCGCTGCAAGGTTGCGGCCATCAAGCACAAGGCGCAGCCGCGCCACCGCCAGGATTCACAACAAGACAAGGACGCACAGGCCGCCCGCTCCCGAATGGAGACGTGGCCAACTCGGCATCCCCGCGTGACGGCTGCACCGGCTTGCGCCCTGACGCGGGCCAGGTCAATGCCCCGACGACAAGGCCAGAGCGCCCCTGCCGCAGCTCACGGCCACATACTGAGGCGTGGTGTGGAAGCTCCATAGAAGCGAGGCTGGGCGGCGTGTCGGTGAACCGTCTTTCGTGACGTACAGACAACGAACCGCCAGCGTCGGGGACGGCACGCTTTCGTGCAACCTGCCGCAGCAAGCCGGGGCGTAGCCACACCAGCCCCGCCCATTGCGGCGGGGCTCGGTCGAATCGTGGGGGGGGGGGGGGGGCGCCGCCCCCCGTGGGGTGGGGGGGT
>NZ_JBICCO010000115.1:0-19787 GCF_043119405.1 Achromobacter sp. 413638 | reverse complement strand
CCAGGTCTTTCAACCCGCTTTCGCGTCACTGCTGTCTCAGCAGCAGAGAAACGAGATTATGAAGAAGTTTTTATCGCTTGTCAAGTCAGCGTCGCGTTTAATTTCGCTTCACCCACTTGACGGCGACCCCTTCAGGTCTCGTCGGAAAACCCTTTCGGACCTCCCTCTTAGCAGCTATCGAAACATCAGGGTATTCCCTAACTTTTCGGCAACTGCCAAGCCCGAAACTATAACACAACTTTTGCAGATTATGCAACCGGCTTTTGCCTAATTTGCATCCTATCTTGCAACCCTGCTTTTTGGTCGCTTGCGCTTTCGCTCAAACTTCCCATTCGCAGCTTCGATTCAATTTACATCGCATCGAAGGTTGGCTACACCTCGGTTGGCTTGTCATCTTGCTCAGACCACCCGTCCGGGTTAACCCTGAATCAACACCACCAGCCAAGCCCAAGACTATAACACAATTTTTGCAGTCTGTGCAACTGGCTTCTGCCTGATTTGCACCGAACCTTGCAATAACCTCCTGGCGCTCAACGTCCCGAAGAACCTCGTTTGCCGCTGCGGCAGATCGTTGGAAAAACCAACAACCCGTTGCGTCCTGCTTGGCTTCGCGGTTCAGAAAACTGCTTGAACTGCGAAGGAGCGAGACTATAGCACAGAAATTTCGCTTGTCACACGGCGGTCGTAAAAAAGATGTTGGATGCCGAGCGCCGGACGCAATCTGCGGTGAGATCGCTCCAGTCACTGGTGTGACGCGGCCAGCCTGCGTAGAGATGGATCTGGCCTTGCCTCGCTCCTGCCCCATTGCCCAGGGGTTTTGACGCCAGCCTCGCTTCTGACGCCGCAAGGCCAAGTAGTGCCAAGGACGCATTCATCGCGACCAGACAGCCGAACTGGCCCAACCTGTTTATCCCTATATGTATAGGGCACGACGACACCCTATATATAGAAGGCCGCGCCACCTACTCCCCTTGTCAGGATCAAAACGGACCGATCGCCCCCGTTTTCAGTACGACAGCACCAATACGGCCAGGTACGAGCAGGCACATTCAACTTTCACCCGCCCTACCACCATCCCGTTTTCGCGGAGCGCGAATCAGAGGCCGCCCCTTCTCCCTTCTCCCTTCTCCCTTCTCCCTTCTCCCTTCTCCCTTCTCCCTTCTCCCTTCTCCCTTCTCCCTTCTCCCATCCCCCCTCTCCCTCCAACGCGCCCCTCTGTGCAAAACAGGATTCGAACACCTGCCCCCAGCCACCATTCCGTGCCACCCGCCCCCCAGCTTCGTCAACGAGAACGCCCCGTCTCGACTTGCCTGCCCCGGCGGTACGTTTACTATTCGCCTTGTAAGCCGCCCACCCAACTCAATGGAGACGACCGCCCCATGCCCACTGCCACCGCAATGAGCGAAGACATCCTGATCAATGTCACCCCGTTCGAGACCCGCGTCGCGCTGGTCGAGCAGGGAGCGGTGCAGGAACTGCATGTCGAGCGCAGCATCCAGCGCGGCCATGTAGGCAATATTTACCTGGGCCGTGTGGTCCGCGTGCTGCCGGGCATGCAAAGCGCATTCATCGACATCGGGCTGGAACGCGCGGCATTCATCCATATCGCAGACCTGCGGGAGAACCGGGGCGAGCGCAGCCAGGGGCTGCCGCCCACGCCGATCGAAAAACTGCTGTTCGAAGGACAGACCATCATGGTCCAGGTGGTCAAGGACCCCCTGGGCACCAAGGGCGCGCGGCTGTCCACGCAGATCAGCATGGCCGGCCGCATGCTGGTCTATCTGCCGCATGATCCGCATATCGGCATTTCCCAGAAGATCGATTCCGAGACCGAGCGCACGCAGCTGCGCGAACGCTTGCAGGCGTTGATGCCCGAAGGGGAGAAAGGCGGCTTCATCGTCCGCACCCAGGCCGAAGGCGCCAACGACGACGAACTGAACGCGGACGTGGCCTATCTGCGCAAGCTGTGGACCAGCGTGCAGGCGCTGGCGCGCACGCAGCCCGCCCCCGCCCTGCTGCACCAGGACCTGACGCTGGCGCAGCGCGTGCTGCGCGACATGGTCGGTCCGAACACCGGCACCATCCTGGTGGACTCGCGCACCACCACCGCGTCCATGCTGGAATGGGCGCGCACCTATACGCCGTCGGTGGTGGAGCGGGTGCGTCACTACAGCGGCGAACGCCCGCTGTTCGATACCGCGAACGTGGACGAGGAAATCGCGCGCGCGCTGTCGCGGCGCGTGGACCTGAAGTCCGGCGGCTACCTGATCATCGACCAGACCGAGGCGCTGACCACGGTCGACGTGAACACGGGCGGATTCGTCGGCGGCCGGAATTTCGACGACACCATCTTCAAGACGAACCTGGAGGCCGCGCAAGCCATCGCGCGCCAGCTGCGGCTGCGCAATCTGGGCGGCATCGTGATCCTGGACTTCATCGACATGGAAGAGCAGGAGCACCGCGACACCGTGCTGGCCGAGCTGAAGAAGGCGCTTTCACGCGACCGCACCCGCATGACCGTCAACGGCTTCACACAGCTGGGCCTGGTGGAGATGACGCGCAAGCGGACCCGCGATTCGCTGGCGCACCAGCTCTGCGAACCCTGCCCCATGTGCGAGGCGCGCGGCAACGTGCGCACGCCGCGCACGGTCTGCTACGAGATCCTGCGCGAAATCCTGCGCGAGGCGCGGCAGTTCAATCCCAAGGAGTTCCGCATCCTCGCCTCGCAGGAAGTGGTGGATCTCTTCCTGGAAGAGGAAAGCCAGCACCTGGCCATGCTGGGAGATTTCGTGGGCAAGCGCGTGTCGCTGGAAGTGGAAAGCACGTATACGCAAGAGAAGTACGACATCATCCTGGTTTGACATACGGCCCGACGGGTTGCCCGGCTCCGCCTACCGAATCCGGAACCCGGTTGCTGTCCGCACAGCGTCGGCGGGCAGGGCAAGACACCGCACGCCGCACGCCGACGAACCGGCATCTGCCTCAAGCACCGAGCACATGCCCCACCCGCGAACACCGCCACAGGAATCACCGATGAACCTACCCTCGCCCGTTATCGCCGCCCATCCGCCGTCCCGCCCGCGCGCGCGCTGGCACGGCGTCCTGGCCCTGTGCTTCGGCGCGGTCGCCGCCGGCGTCTTCTACTATTTCCTGCGCGGCACCGGCTCGCGCGCGCCGCTCGCCCTGATCCTGAACGGCAACACCGAGGCCGGCGCCGCCAAGCTCGCGGCCTATGCTTTCATCGCCGGCGGCATTCAGTCCTTCCTGATGCGGCTCAGTCCCAGGCTGGGTTTCATGGCCCTGCTCTGCAGCACGCTGACCCTGCTCGGCGTGCTGGTCGCCTGGAATCTCCTGCCGCGCATCGCCGACGGCCTGCCCTATGCCGGCGCGGCGCTCGGCTGGCTGGCGCTGGCCGGCCTCACTTATGCGGGCTGGCGTCGAGGCGCCCATCGGGCCGACCTGGGCCGCGCGGGCGCCACCGCCTCGCTGGCCATCAGCGTGCTGGCCCTGTTGCTGGCGGTCTGGGTGCTGGTGCTGCGCCCGCTGGTTTTCTGAATCCCGCACCGCCCGGCGCGCGGGTGGCCCTCCCACGACAAGGAACACAGATCCTGATGAAATTCGACGATGCATCCTGGCACTACGAGGGCGATTATCCCGCCGACCTGCCTGAATCCGCCGCCGCCACCCACATCGGCATGTTCCTGGCCTGGGCGTTGTTGCACGGCATGGCGGGCGAGGAGCTGATCGACGATTCGGCCGAGGCGCTGGCCGCTTTGCAACGCCGGGAATTGACGGGCGCCCAGTTCCTGATCACCGAGCTGGACGAAAAACTGATCGATGAAGATCTGAATGCCGAGGGCGCCGCCTTCGCCCTGGCGTACTACGTGGGCGACGATCACGACAGCCGCTACATCGACGACTACTTCGCCGCCTTCTCGGTGAACGAAGCCTCGCTCTACAGCGTGCCGGACACCTGGGAACACTACGAACGGCTGGCCCCGGCCATTGATGCGCGCTACGCCCGCTGGGTCCGTGAAGGACGGCCGCAATTCGTGGTCTAGGGCCCGTCCAGGCACCCCGCTAAGCGCGCGCCGCGCGCACGTAGCAGCAAACGACGCGCGAATCACATCGTTCTGTGACCGAGTTGTTTCATTCCACTTCGTTTGCAAACAAGTCTTAAACCTGTGGCAGGCGCCGGGAGCAGTCGATAAGCTCCCGGCGCTTGGCGTTGCTGCCCGGCGGCTCGCCCGATATCCCGCAACACAGGAGCTTTTCCATGAAATTCCTTTTCCGCCCGATCGTCGCCCTGGCCCTGGCGCTGCCCTTGCTGCTCGCCGCCTGCGGCGACAAGGAACCCGAGCAACGCGCCGCGTTCACGCAATTCCTGCAGACCCGCATCATCGACAAACCCGGCGTGCGCGTGCCGCAGCTGACGGCGGAAGAAAAGAAGTCCTTCGGCGACTACGCCGCGCACTACGCCGTGATCACGGATTTCAACTCGGGCATGGACGCATCGGTCAAGCCGCTGAACAGCCTGATGCAAAAGGGCGGCATGCGTACACTGAGCGACATCGTCGCTCGCCGCGACGACCTGAAGACGGTGCAGACGGCGCTCAATGACATGGGCACGGCGCTGAAGGAGCAGCAAGGCAAGGCCGACGCCGCCCGCGCGCAGCTCAAGCAGCCCGACGACCTGAAGGCCGTCTATGCCAAGGCCTATGAAAAGACCGTGACGCTGCCGGCCGACACCTTCCGCAGCGTGCTGCCGCAGATCAACGCCACTTTCGACAGCAGCCTGAAGATCGCCGACTACGTCGCCCAGCACCAGAAGGAAATCCAGATCTCCGGCTCGACCGTCCAGGTCAGCGATCCGGCCGTTCAGAAGGAATTGAACACGATGCTGCAAGACCTGAACACCCAGGCGCGCAACGTGCAGCAGGCCCACACCCGCCTGCAGGCCGTGATGCTGGGCCGCTGAGCCCTTGCCTGAAGCGCGCCGCCTTGCGGGCGGCGCGCGCTACCGGCACGCCGGCGCCTTACCGTCCGGCCATGAACACGCGGTTGCGGCCGGCTTCCTTGGCGCGATAGACCGCCGCGTCCGCGGCTTCGACCAGGCTGGCCGCCGCCTGCCCTGGCTCGGGCAGCGCCGACGCCACCCCGATGCTCAGCGTGACGATGCCCCCGCCATTGTCCTGGTGCGGCAGCCGCAAGGCGGCGACCGACTTGCGCAGGCGTTCAGCGATGGCGAGGGCCTGCCGCCCTTCCGTGCGCGGCAGCAACAGCACGAACTCTTCCCCGCCATAGCGCGCCGCCAGGTCGCGCGGCCGCCGGGCCTTCTGGCGGATGGCCTGGGCCAGCCGCCGCAACAGCGCGTCACCTTCCTGATGCCCATAGCGGTCGTTGTAGCGCTTGAAATGGTCCGCATCCACGAACAGCAGGGACAGCGGCGCGCGCTCGCGCAGCGCGCTTTGCCACTCGCGCTCAAGCACCTCGTCGAACAGCCTGCGATTGGATATGCCCGTCAGGCCATCGGTATGCGCCTGCGCCTCCAGCCTGCGCTCGACCTCGCCGCGCCGCGCCATTTCCCGGCGATACAGCAGCATCAGCGCCAGCATCGCCGCCGACAGGGCGATGGTGACGGGTACGATCAGCATCGCCCGGCGCACCCAGGGCTGCAGCACCTCGTCCACGGCCAACGCCACGGCGACCACCACGGGCGTGCCTTCCACACTGTCGAATGTATAGAGGCGACGCACGCCGTCTGGCGACAGCATGCCGACAAAGGCGCCCTCCCGCCGGATCAGGAACTGCTGGAAGGCCGGCGACATGGCAAGGTCGTCGCCCAGGTCGCTCATGGAATACGGGTCGCGCGCCAGCACCGCGCCGTCGTTGCGGAACACGGTGATGACGTCGCGCTCGCCGATCGACAGGCCCGCAAAGCGATCGCGAAAATACGCCAGGCGCAGCGTGCCCACGACCACGCCGGCGAAGCTGCCATCGGGATTGGACAGCCGCCGGCTGACCGCCAGGCTCTCGTCGCCGCCGCGCAGGCGGCTGCGGTAGGGGCGGCTGAGGTACATGCCCACGTCGTCGGCATCGCGATGGACCCGGAAGAAATCGCGATCGGCGAAGCTGGTAAGCGGCGGTGCGATGGAGGCGGAGTCGTAGCGGACCAGGCCGTCGCTGTCCAGCACCAGGATGGTGCCCAGGTACTCGGCCGAGGCGGAACGATCGAACAGGAAGCGATGCAGCGTCTGCGGCGCCAGCAAGGCCACGCCCGGCTCGTGCAACCGTTCGATCACGCCCTGCAAGGACAGGTCGTAGACGTGGAGCGTGCGGCCGATGGCGCCGGCCAGCCCGTCGGCCAGATTGCGCGACGCGACATAGGCCGCGTCCCAGGTGCCGCGCCGGTCGACCCACAGCAAGGCCGCCGCGGCCACGCAGATGCCCACCGCGACCAGCGCGGCCAAGGTGTACAAGGCGCGGTGCACATAGCCGTGGGGCATCAAGACGGCGCTCCTTCGCGGCGGCCGAGGGCCGGATTCATATCCTGTAAAGCAGCAGCCAGATAATGCCGGGCCATGTGCAGCCGCGCAAGCAGCGGCTGCATACGGTGTAAACACACCGTGAATACATGACGCGGGCACTTGCCGTATGATGCGCCCGCGGCCGTCCCCGGCTACCATGGCGCAATCCGGCCGCGCGCGTGGACCGAGCCGAATTGAACCGGACCCGCGGCCGCCTCCGAGACACCATGGAAAAAAAGGATCGGATCTACAGCTTGCCGGCATGGCGCCTGACGAAATGGCTGGTCAAGCCCGGCCGCAACGTGCCCGCCGATATCCAGATCGCTCTGCTGGGCGGCCTGTTCGGCTCCCTGCCGATCTTCTTCGGCGGCATCATCAATACGCTGATGGTCGCCGCGCTGATCACCTTGCGCCGCCCCGAGCCGCCCTTCCTGCTGTGGCTGGCGCTGGAAACGCTGGTCTGCGCCTCGCGCATCGTGGTGCTGACCTCGGCCCGCCGGGCGGCGCTCGCCGGCAAGCCCACGCACACGGACCTGTACGTGGTGCTGGCGCTCTGCTGGGCGCTGAGCGTGGGCTACGGCACCTTCATCAGCCTGCTCAGCGGCGACTGGATCGCCGCCACGCTGGCATGCCTGTCGGCCGCGTCGATGGTCGGCGGCATCTGCGTGCGCAACTTCGGCGCGCCGCGCCTGTCGGCGGCGATGGTCGCACTGAGCATCGGCCCCTGCGCGCTGGGCGCGCTGTTCACCCACGAGTCCATCCTGTGGCTGGTGCTGGTGCAGGTGCCCTTGTACATGACGTCCATGTCCATGGCCTCGTACCGGCTGAACGACATGCTGGTGTCCACCATGCTCGCCCGGCGCGAGAACGAGCTGCATGCCCGCCAGGATTCGCTGACCGGCCTGCTCAACCGTCACGGCCTGTTCGGCGCGCTGGACATCGCCGTCCGCAACGCCGGCCACGGACAGGCGGAATATGCGGTGCTGTATCTGGACCTGGACGGCTTCAAGGCCGTCAACGACACCTACGGCCACGCGGTGGGCGATACGTTGCTGACCCAGGTATCCGCACGCCTGGTCGCGCTCAAGCCGGCGGACGCGGTGGCCGCGCGCATCGGCGGCGACGAATTCGTGCTGCTGGCCGGCCGCTTGTCCGAGGCCGAAGCGCGCGAACTGGGCGAACGCATCATTGCCTCGGTTTCCCTGCCCTACGATCTGGACCAGGACAAGCCGGTGAGCATCGGCGGCAGCGTCGGCATCGCCTTGATTCCGCGCCACGGCGCCGACAGGGCCTCGGTGCTGCACGCGGCCGACCGGGCCCTGTACCTGGCGAAGTCGGCCGGCAAGAGCCGCACGGCGATGGCCCAGCCCTGACGCCGGCCGGCCGCCGAATCAGGACACGGCGGCGGCGATGCGGAACGGAAAGCCCTTGGCGCCACGCGCCTTGTCCGTTTCACGGTGGGCGCCGATGGCCCAGGCCGGCCCGCCCGCCCCCGTGTGCGATACCAGCTCGCGCATCGCCTGCGCTGAAAATCCGCAGCGCAGCACGGCGGCCTGTCGGCGGGCAAGCTCGAAACCGATGGCTTGCGGCGGCGTGGTGATGCGATCTGATTGCAGCATGGCGGCCTCCTGGCGGCGGGCTCTTCGGAATGAAGAACCGACCGGCCCAATCTAACTCAGCAGGCGCGGCTTGCGCGTGAAATGAAGCGAAAATAAATGCAAAGATCGCTTTACATAGATGCCGCGAATGCTTGTCACACGGACGTGCTGCGCGCGGCCTCGTGACTGTCCGGCGCCTCCCGGTCCGGCTGGTCGTTCCGGCCGTCGGCCGGGCTGCTCATGTTGCCGTACAGCAGGGAACGGCCGGCGAACAGGCCGCCGGCCACTTCCAGCTCGAAGCGCTCGGCGTCGCGCCGACGCACGTCGGCCATCGCTTCCTCGGCCTCGTCCGCCGGCACCCCGGCCTCGCGCAGGGCGGCTTCACCGAAGGCCAGGGCCGACTCCAGGGTTTCACGCACCTGGAAGTCCACGCCCTCCTTCACCAGCGCCAGCGCATGAATGCGGTCGTAGGCGCGCACCACCAGCTTGACCAGGGGGAATTCCGACTTGATCAGCTTGACCGTATGGTTGACGGCCTTGGGATCGTCGATGCAGACCAGGATCAGCTTGGCGGTCCCGGCGCCGGCGGTGCGCAGCATGTCCACGCGGGTTCCGTCCCCGTAATAGACTTTCACGCCCCATTTGGCGGCGGCCCGGATGGCGTCCGTGTCGGTGTCAAGGATGGACACCTTGATGCCGCGCGCCAGCATGGCCTGGGTGACGATCTGGCCGAACCGCCCGAAACCGATGATGAGCGCGCAGCCGTCCAGGTCGCGCGCCACGTCCACCCCGTCCATGGACGGCGCCGGCTTGGGCAGCAACCAGCGCAGCGCCAGCACGCACAGCGGGGTCAGCGCCATGGAAATGATGACCACGGCGGTCAGCACGGCCGCGAGATGGGCGTCGAAAATGCCGACCGCGGCGGCCGCGCCGTACAGCACGAAGGCGAACTCGCCGCCCTGGGCCAACAGCGCGGCGCGGGTCAGCGCCTCGCCATGGGAGGCGCGCAACGCGCGGGCGACGGCATAGACGCCGATGGACTTGACCGCCATGAAGATCAGCACCGCCGCCAGGATCAACGGCCATTCGCGCGCCACCGCGGACAGATCCAGCGACATGCCCACGCCCAGGAAGAACAGGCCCAGCAGAATGCCCCGGAACGGTTCGACCTCGGCCTCCAGCTGATGCCGGAAAGTGGATTCAGACAGCAGCACGCCGGCCAGGAATGCGCCCATCGCGGTGGACAGGCCGCCCAGCTCCATCAGCAAGGCCGAGCCCAGCACCACCAGCAGCGCCGCCGCCGTCATGACCTCGCGCGCGCGGGCGGCGGCCAGCAGGCGGAACAGCGGATTGAGCAGCCATCGGCCAGCCGCCAGCAGCGCCAGCACGCAACCCAGCGCGATGGCGGCCTGGGTCCAGGGATCGCCGCGCTCGCCGGCGCCGGCGGGCGCCAGCAGCGCGGCCAATGCCAGCAGCGGCACGATGGCCAGGTCCTCGAGCAGCAGGATGGAAACGATGCGCTGGCCCTGGGCGCTGGCGGTCTCGTCGCGCTCGGCCAGGATCTGCATGACGATGGCGGTGGAGGACAGCACGAAGCCCATGGCCGCCATGAACGCGGCCGGCGCCGACAGCCCGGCCAGCAGGCCGACCCCGGTCAGCAGCGCGCCGCAGGCCAGCACCTGGGCCACGCCCAGGCCGAAGATCTCTCCGCGCAGCTTCCACAGCCGCGAGGGCTGCATCTCCAGCCCGATGATGAACAGGAACATCACCACGCCCAGCTCGGCGACGTGCAGGATGGACTTGGGATCGGAAAAGAAACCGATGCCGAACGGGCCGATCGCCAGGCCGGCCGCCAGATACCCCAGCACCGACCCCAGCCCCAGCCGCTTGAACAGCGGCACCGCGACCACCGCCGCGCCCAGCAGCACGACGACGTTGACGAGTTGATTGCCTTCGGCGGGCACGGACATGAGGCTTCTCCTGGTTCGGGCAGCCCTCAGTCGGGCATCTAGAGCATCGATCGCCACCCATCGGGATGCCGCGGAGCCGGCCTTGCCGGTCCGCAGGCATGCGCCGCGAGGGGCAGCGCGCAAGCGCTTCGGGGAGGGCTAGTCCTCGCGGAACTGCATCTTGTAGAGCGATGCGTACAGGCCATTGGCCGCCAGCAACTCGGAATGGGCGCCCTGCTCGACGATCCTGCCGGCGTCCAGCACGATGATACGGTCGGCGTTCTGCACGGTGGACAGGCGGTGCGCGATGACCAGCGTGGTGCGACCGCGCATCAGGCGTTCCAGCGAGGCTTGAACCTGACGCTCGGACTCGTTGTCCAGGGCCGAGGTGGCCTCGTCCAGGATCAGGATGGGCGCGTTCTTGATCAGGGCGCGCGCGATCGCCAGGCGCTGGCGCTGGCCGCCGGACAGGCGCGCGGCGTTCTCGCCCACCTGGGTCTGCAGGCCGTTGGGCAGGCCCTCGACGAATTCCAGCAGGTTGGCGGCGGCGAGCGCGTCGCGGACCTGCTGCTCGCTCGCCTCGCCCAGCGCGCCGTAGCCGACGTTGGCGGCGATGGTGTCGTCGAACAGCACCACGTCCTGGCTGACCAGCGACAGATGCGAGCGCAGGCTGCGCAGCGTCAGGTCGTTGACGGGCACGTCGTCGACCAGGATGGTTCCGGTCTCGGCCAGCACGAAGCGCGGCAGCATGTTCACCAGCGTGGTCTTGCCGCTGCCCGAGCGGCCCACCAGCGCCACGGTCTGGCCGGGCTCGACGGTGAAGGACACGTCGTGCAGCGTGTCGCGGTCGGCGTCGGGGAAGCGATGGCCGACGCCTCGGAATTCCACGCGGCCGCGCACCGGCTCGGGCAGCGTGCGCGTGCCCTGGTCGATTTCCGGCTTCTGGTCGATCAGCGTGAACACGCTTTCGGCGGACACCAGCATCTTCTGCATGCGGGCGGCGACGTTGGTCAGGCGCTTGATGGGATCGAAAATCTGCGCCAGGGCGGCCATGAACGAGGCGAAGCTGCCCACGGTCAGGGAACCGCTATTGGCCTGGCTGAGGGCGACGGCGATCACCGCGCCCACAGAAATCGAAATGCAGACCTGGGTCAGCGGCGTCAGCGCGGCGTCGGCCGTGGTCGTGCGCATGGCGAAGCGGCGCAGCTTGCCGCTGACGAAGGCGAAGCGGCCGCGCTCGACCTCATAGCCGTCGAACAGCTTGATGACGCGCTGGCCGTCGATGCCCTCGCTGACCACCCGGGTCAGCTCGGCATTCATGTTGACCGTGTCGCGGTTGATGCTGCGCAGGCGCTTGATGAACACGCGGGCGACCAGCACCGACACCGGCAGCATGATCAGGATGATCAGGGTCAGCACCCACGACATGTACAGCAGCACGCAGATAAGCGCGATCACGACCAGGGTTTCGCGCACCAGCACGGAAATCACATCGGTGGCGTAGCCGGTGACGTTGCCGGCGTCGATGGTGAAGCGGTTCAGCAGGCGGCCGGTGTCGCCGGTCTTGAAGTCGGCGTCGGGCAGCCCCAGCAGACGTTCGAACATGTCGCGGCGCATGCCCAGCAACACGTTGTTGGCCACCCAGGCCAGCAGGTAGTCGCTGAAGAAATTGCAGACCCCGCGCACAAAGATCAGTCCCACCACCGCCAGCGGCAAGGACCAGACATAATGCGGCTTGACGCCGGAAAAGCCCTCGTCGAGCAGCGGTTTCATGATGACCGCCAGCGTGGGTTGGGTGGCCGCCGCGCCCGCCATCAGCAGGATGGCAAGCACCAGGCCCTTCCAGTAGGCGCCCACGCGCTTGTAGATCCGCCCCCAGAGTTCGGCTTTGACAGGCTCGGAGCCCAAGGTCGCTTTGCGTGCGGCAGAATTCAAAGGAATCACTCGCTTCAATACAATTATGCGGTGGATTGTACCGGCTGCGCGCCGCCGTCCGCCCCCTGTCCCGTCCTTGACCTGCGCCCCGGCGCCCGCCCATGTCCGAATTCAGCTGTCTGTATGTCCGCCTGCCCAACTGGGTTGGCGATGTCTGCATGAGCCTGCCCAGCCTGCGCGCCCTGCAGGCGGCCGGCCTGCCCCTGGTGATCTGCGCCCGCCCGTGGGCGCGGGACCTGCTGGAAGGCATCGACAAGCAGGATTTCATCGCGATGCGAGGCAAGGTCGGACCCGACCGGGCCGCCGTCAGCGCCCACCGCCGCGCGCTGGGCGCCGACGGCAGGCGCGCCCGGGGCCTGCTGCTGCCCGACTCGCTGTCCAGCGCCCTGGTGTTCCGGCTGGCGGGCCTGCCGTCGGCCGGCTACCGGGACGACGGCCGCAGCCTGCTGCTGCGCTGGCCGGTGGACAAGCCGGACGCATCCCTGCACGCCGTCGAATCCTGGCACTACCTGACCCGCGCCGCGCTCACGCGCTGGGGACTGCCCGCCGGACCGGCCCAACCCGCCCCGACGCTGGACCTGCCGCTCACGCCCGCCCACGAGCGGGCGGCCGACGAGGCCCTGGCCGCCGCCGGGCTGGCAGGCAAGCGCTTCGTCCTGATCGCGCCCACCGCCACCGGCCTGCACAAGGGCAAGGTCAAAGTCTGGCCAGGATTCGATACACTTACCCGCGGCTTGCAGAATCAGGGCCATACCGTGGTAATGTGCCCTCCTCCCGCGGAAACGGACGAGGCCCGGCGCAATGCGCCGACCGCCCAGTTGCTGCCGCCGCTGTCGCTCGGCGCCTTCGCCGCCCTGACCGCGCGGTCGGCCCTGGTGATCTGCAACGATTCCGGCGTCTCGCACGTGGCCGCCGCAGCGTCCGCACGGCAGCTCACGCTGTTCGGCGTCACCCGGCCCGGCCGCACCGGCCCCTGGTCGCCGCGCGCGGTCTGCGTGGGCGCCGAAGACGCATGGCCGCCGGAGGATGAAGTCGAACGGCAGGCCAGGCGCCTGCTGGACGGCCAGCAGTAACCGGATTGTTTAGACATGACCTTTTCCAGCTATCTGACCAACCTCATCATTCCATTCAACCTGTGCATGACGCTGGTCGTCATCGGCCTGGTGCTGGGCCTGTTCCGGCTGCGCAAGACCGGCGGCGCGCTGATCGTCGCGGGCCTGCTATGGGCGCTGGCCTGGTCGCTGCCGGTAACCTCGGTCTGGCTGGGCGGAGCGCTGGAAAGCCGCTATCCCCACCTGTCGCCCGAGCAATCCCCGACCGCCGACGCGATCGTGGTGCTGGGCGGCAACACGGCCAACGGCCGCGCCAACTGGTTCCTGCCTTATGAAAAAGACAAGGCCGTGGTGCGGATCGACATCGCCGCCCAGCTCTACCTGGCCGGCCGCGCGCCCAAGGTGCTGCTGTCGGGCGGCGCGCTGGAAGGCGACGTCAGCGAAGCCCGCGGCATGGCCCACGCCATCCGCCAGCAGGGCGTGCCGGAAACGGCGCTGATCCTGGAGAACTCCAGCCGCACCACCTACGAGAACGCCGCCATGACCGAGGACCAGCTCAAGGCCCGCGGCATCGGCAAGATCCTGCTGGTGACCTCCGCGCTGCACATGCCGCGCGCCATGGCCGCCTTCGCCAAGCAGGGCGTGGTCGCCATCGCCGCGCCGGCGCCGCCGCAGATCGTGCCGCCCACCGACGGCTCGCTGTCGCTGTGGGTGCCCGACCAGCGCACGTTCGACGCCAGCCGCTCCATCATCAAGGAATACGCGGGCCTGTTCGTCTACTGGCTGCGCGGCTGGGTGTAGGTCCACCCCCGAAGCGCCTGCGGCGCTTCCCCCTCAAGGGGGCGCCGCTGCGGACCGGCGGAGCCGGCTCCGCGCGGCCCGGGTCGCGGTGGTTGCTGGCGTGGACCAGGGTTGCTGGCGTGGATAAATAAGATCTATGAATGTGCATTTGCAGGGGCAGGACTGCCGGCCTGGTTGTGGGGCCTGTTGTACTGCGCCGTCGATTTCCAGTCCGATCCCTGGCATGCCGGATGGCAAGCCGGCCGGCGTGCGCTGTGTGCAGTTGCTGGCGGATGAGCGCTGCGGGATTTTCGGGCAGCCCGAGCGGCCGGCCGTCTGCAGCGGGCTGCGGCCGTCGGCCGAGATGTGCGGGGGCAGTCGGGAGCAGGCGATGCATTGGCTCAGCTGGCTGGAGCGGGAAACTTCCGTGTCCACTTGAACCAATGCCGGGCCTGGTCGCCACGGACGACGGCAAGAAGAAAACGGGGCTGCCAGAGCCCCGTTTTGCATAGGGTTCAGGCCGTGGCCTGCTCCCGTTCGCGCAGCACCTGCGCATAGAGATTCTCATAGCGCGCCGCCACCGCTTCCCAACTCTGCTCGCGCGCGATGGCCAGGCCGCGCTCGGCCAGCGAGGCGCGCAGTTCGGGTTCCGAACCAAGCCGCTCCAGCGCCTGCGCCAGCTGCGCGCCGTTGCGCGGATCCTGCAGGATCAGCGCGTCCTTGCCCGCCGACAGATACTGCGCGAAGCCGCAGTAGGCGGGCGAGCTGACCACCACCGGCAGGCCATGCGACATGGCTTCCAGCGGCGCCATGCCGTAGCTGTCGTTCAGCGTGGGATGGGCGTAGATGTCGGCCGCGCTGAAATACTGGGCGACCTCGGGGGTGGGTTCGATCAGGGCGACCCGGTGCGCGATGGCGCCGGCGCCGCGCACGCGTTCGCGCGTGGCTTCGTCGGCCCCGACCACCAGCAGCCGGTAGTGCGCGGGCAGCTGCGCCAAGGCGTCCAGCAGCGCCGGCAACCCCTTGCGCAGCGGGTTGCGCGCCACCAGCAGGCAACCGATGGTGTCGGCGTCCCAGCCCAGCCGGTCGCGCACGGCCTGGCGCTGGGCGGCGTCGGCGGCCGAGGGCAGCTTGACGCCGGGCGCGATGATGTCCACGGCCAGGCCCGGACCGTAGCTGCGGTGCAGCTGGTCCATGATCAGCCCGGACACGGCCACCACGCGGCGCTCGGGCGCCGGACGCACGCGCGATTTCTCGAGCAGCAGGTAGGTCGCCAGCCGGGGGCTGAGCCAGGCGGTCAGCCGCTTGAGCGGCTTGGCGCGGGTCAGGCGGTTGTAGCGCACCGGCGTCACGTGCATGACCTGGATCTCGCCGGCCCAGCCGTTCATGTGCGAATGCACGATGTCGAACCGGCCGCGCGTGAGCCGGTCGGCGCGCCATGCGAAATACAGCACGCGCATCCAACTGGGCAGCCAGCCGGGGAAACGGATGGGCAGGAAGGGGAAAGGCAGGTCGCTGTCGAAGTCGCGCGCCACGATCTCGATGTCATGGCGCTGCCCCAGCACCCGCATCAACTCGACGCCATAGGCCTCGGCGCCGCCGAAGCGGTTGCCGAAACGGTCGACGAGCAGCGCGATGCGCAGCCGCCGTTCAACCGCGCCGGCGGGAGTCTTCATACCGGGTCAGGCACTTCTGCAGGAAGCGGAGGATGCCGGTCGAACGCGATACCGTCACGCGCGGCAGGCCGAAGACATCGTCATCGGCGCCGGCGCGGCCGCGCACGGTCAGCGTGGCGTTGTCGTAGCCGGCCTCGCGCGCCATGTCGCGGTGTTCCTGCTGCTGCTCGCCATACGGATAGCAGAAGGCCGTGACCGGCGCGCCCAGCGCCTGTTCGAGTTCGTCCTTGGACTGGACGATCTGGCGGCGCGCCTCGTCGGGCGGCAGCGCGGGCAGATGGACGTGGTCCAGCGTATGCGAGCCGACTTCGTTGCCGGCCTGGGCCCAGGCGCGCATCTCGCTCACGGACATGAGCGGCGCGTGCGGAATGCCCACGTGCTTGTCCCAGACGTTGCCGCCATCGAACTGGTGCGAGACGAAGTAATTGGTGGCGGTGAAACCCAGTTCGCTCAGCACCGGCGTGACGTTCTCGAAAACGTTGCGGAAACCGTCATCGAACGTGATGCCGAACACCTTGCCCTGGCGCTCGCCGCGCACATAGGGCATGACGTCGCGCATGGACAGGCCGCGATAACCCAGCCGGCGCATCCAGCGCATCTGGCGGGTGAAGTCGGACGGGTGCACCGTCAGGCCGCGAAACGGCGTGCCCTTGGGATTGGGCTCGCCGATCTGGTGGTACATGAGAATGGGGATACGCATGGACCGGATTATAAGGTCAGCGTCCAGCCAGCGTACGCTGGTAGACGTCCAGCGTGGCGGCGGCGAAACGGTGCAGGTTGAAGTCGCGCAGCGCTGTTTCCCGGGCGTTGCGGCCCATCTGCCGGACCATTTCCGGCTGGTCCAGCATCAGCCGCAGCCTGGCGGTCATGGCCGGCACGTCGCGCACCGGCACGATCCAGCCGTCCACGCCGTCGGTCACGTTCTCGGGCAGGCCGCCGGCGTCGCTGACCAGGGCCGGCAGGCCCAGGCCCATGATCTCGCGGCAGGCGAAGGACAGCGCCTCGCGGTACGACAGCACGAAACCCGCATGGCAGGACGCCAGCGAGGCGCGCACATCGTCCAGCAGGCCCGGAAAGCGCACCTGGTCGATCATGCCCAGCTCGCGCACGCGCGCCAGCTTCGCCTCGGACGGCGGATCGCCGGCCACCATCAGCAGCACCCGCGCCTTGTCCTCGGGCGGCAGCGCGGCCACGGCGGCCACCAGGTCCAGCCAGCCCTTGTCGTAGTCGGTGCCGCCGGCGCTGCCCAGCAGCAGCTTGCCGCGCCATTCCGGCCCGAAGATCAGCTCGCGCAGCTTGTCCAGGCTGTCGGGCGGCGGCGGCGCGAAGAAATTCGTGTCGATGCCGTGGCGGATGGTGGTGATGGGGCGCCGGCCGTAAGGCGACGCCGCCATGATGCCGTGGATGTAGTCGCTGACGGCGATGCCGTGGTCGGTGGCCAGCGCCACCCGCAGCTTGTGGCCGAAGCTGGTCAGCGGATGGTCGTTGTGCTTGGTGAAGACGATGCGCGGGCGGCGCGCCATGGCCAGCGTGGCCAGCATCACCTGCTTGTGGTCGGCCGAGCCGTTGGCGTGGATGATGTCGAAGCCGCCGCGCTTGATCAGCCGGCGCAGCCGGGCCCGGTCGCCGAACCAGGACGAGGGGCGCGTGGTGTAGCGTATGTCCTCGACCGTGACGCCGGGAATCGCCTTGGCGTAGCGGTACAGACGGCTGGTGGACGGCGCCGCCACGGTGATCTGGTGTTCGCGCGACAGCGCCCGCGCCAGGTTGATGATGTAGGTGACGTGCCCGCCGCCGTTGCCGCCGTGGAAGTTCGTGTAGAGGATCTTCACTGCTTGTTCTTCTCGGCCAGGAACATCAGCTTCGAATAGCGGTAGAAGCTGCCCGACGCGGCGGTGACGGCCAGCACCAGGCCGTGGCGGCCGTCCAGGAAGCCCCGGCGGATCAGGTAGATCCGCACGAAGGTCCAGAAGCTGTGCCCCAGCGCGCCGAAGATCGAGGTGCGCCGGCCCTTGGCGTACATCGACGCGGCGGCGTCCGACGAATAGCGGTTGATCTTGTTGATCAGAGCGTCCAGCGTGTCGTAGGGAAAATGGTGGAAATGGCCCTTGAGCTGCAACGGGCGCTTGCCGTCGTTCGGCACCACGCGCTCATGCACGTAGGCGTCGTTGAAGCGCGCCGTGCCGCGCTTGAACAGGCGCACCACGTAGTCGGGCCACCAGCCGCTGTGGCGGATGTCGCGGCCGCAGAAATTGGACAGGCGCGGCATTTCATAGACATCGCCGCGCGGCGCCTTGAGCGTTTCCTGGATCTCGCGCGCCAGTTCGGGCGTGACCAGTTCGTCGGCGTCGATGGACAGCACCCAGTCGCCGGTCGCCAGGTCCACGGCGCGATTCTTCTGCGGCCCGAAACCGGGCCAGTCGCTCGTCACTTCCACGCGCGCGCCCAGCGCGCGGGCCAGCTCGACCGTGCCGTCGGTGCTGCCGGAGTCCACCACGATGAATTCGTCGGCGAAGTCCACGGACTTGAGGCATTTGGCGATGTTGGCCGCCTCGTTCTTGGTGATGATGATGACCGATAGCTTCATCCGCGATTCCTAAGACGCTTTTTCCAGGCTTTCCAGGCGTGGTAGCGCGGACCCCAGAACGGGTCGCGCGACAGCCAGATGCGCCGGTTGAGCCAGGAGCCGCCGCGATTGCGCACCGCGAAGCGGTAGATGTGCTCGGGATCCGCGCCGGGCGTGTTCTGGCCGAAAGGGTCGGTAGTGTACAGGTGCCGGAAGCCGGCCTCGCGCGCCGCCGCCACGTAGTCGGCGTCGAAATAACCCTGCGGCCAGCACAGGTGGTCGCTGACGCTGCCCAGGCGGCCGGCCAGCGCCTCGCGCGACAGCCGCAGCTCGTCGGCGATGCGGGCGCGCTTGGCCTGGACGTCGCCGGCGCATTCCTTGTCCCAGCGCGTGTGCGTGTGGGTATGGGAATGGAATTCGAACGTGCCGGCGGCGCGCATGGCTTCGATCTCGCTCCAGCGCAGCATGACCTCGTCGGCGCGGCCGGCGGCGACCAGCTGCTTGCAGGCGTCGTGGTCCGGCGTGGCGGGCAGCGGGCCGCCCTGCCCCGCATGCGGCCGGACGGGGCCGTCGCCGATCCAGCCGGTGATGATGAACAGGACGGCGCGCATGCCGTGGCGCGCCAGCACCGGATGCGCGTGGACCCAGTTGTTCAGGTAGCCGTCATCGAAGGTGATCAGCACCGAACGCTCGGGCACGGGCGCGCCGGCCAGGTAGGCGGCGAACTGATCGGCCGACAGCGACTGGTAGCCGGCGCGCGCCAGGCGCGCGATCTGGTCCTCGAACACGTCCGGCGTGGCGGCGATCATGCCGCCGGCCGGCGTCACGTGGTGGTACATCAGCACCGGCACGTTGGGCGCGCTGCGCGAGCTCATTTGCCGCGCTCCGCCAGCCACTTGCCGTAGACCGCCTCGGTGTTCTCGGCCAACCGCGACGGCGAGAACACGCCCTCGTCCCAGACCAGCTTGCGGCCGGCCTCGCCCATGGCGCGGCGCAGTGCCGGATCGTCGATCAATCGCGTCAGCGCGGCGGCCAGCGCCGCCGGATCCTTGGGCGGCACCAGGATGCCGGTCTCGCCGTCGCGGAACATCTCGGACACGCCGCCCACGTCCGTGCCGACCACGGGCAGGCCGCTGGCCTGCGCCTCGACGTAGACGGTGCCGGACGCTTCCTGCTGGGTAGCCAGCGCGAACAGGTCGAAACCGGCCAGCAGGTTGGGCACGTCGCGCCGCATGCCCATCAGGTGGATGCGGTCCTGCAGGCCCAGTTGCGCCACGTATTCCTGGGTCTGCTCGAATACCGGCGAGCCGCCCCCGACGAACACCAGGTGCAGCTTGGGACGGCTGGCCATCAGCGGAGCGATCGCGTCGATCAGGTCCTTGTGGCCCTTGGTGGCGCGCATCACGGCCACACAGCCGACCACCACGTCGTCCTGGGCCAGGCCCAGCTCGCCGCGCAGCGTGGAATGCTCCACGGGCGGCGGCAGCACGATGGGCGAGTACACGGTGGCCACGCGATCCGGCGGCACGCCGCGATCGATCAGGTGCTGGCGCACGTGGTCGCTGACGGTGGTGACGCAGTGCGGCAGCCGGGTATAGGACCACAGCGAGCCGACCTTGTTGGACAGATGCCGCGTGCGCACGATCAGCGGCGTGGGGGGCCGCCCGCCCCCCCCCCCCCCCGCCCCCCAAGTCCGCCCCCCCC
>NZ_JBICCO010000114.1:0-19796 GCF_043119405.1 Achromobacter sp. 413638 | reverse complement strand
TGCCGCTGGCCGCGTGGGGCGCCGGCGCGCTGTGGTTCCTGTTACCCGGAGGCGCGGCGGCGCGCGGCGTGGCCGTGGCGGCCTGGGCCGCGCTGCATCTCTGGCTGCTGGGCCTGCTGATCGTCGGTCGTCCCCGGTGCGCCGGCCGCCGCTGGTGGGCGGGGTGGGCGCTGGCCGTCGTCGCGCTGCTGGTCTGGTGGCACACGCTGCGGCCGTCCAACGACCGCGACTGGGCCGACGAGGTGAGCCGCATGCCGCAGGGCACGGTGCAGGGCGACCACGTGCGCCTGCGGGACGTGCGCAACTTCGACTGGCGCGGCGACGCCGACTACGACGCCCGCTGGGACACCCGCGACTACGACCTGAGCCGGCTGCGCAGCGTGGACATGATCCTGTCCACCTGGGGCATGCCCGCCATCGCCCACACCCTGGTGTCCTTTGGCTTCGACGATGGCCAGCGCGTGGTGTTCTCGGTCGAGATCCGCAAGGAACGCGGCGAGCAGTTCTCGGAACTGGGCGGCTTCTTCAAGCAGTTCGAGCTGAGCGTGATCGCCGCCGACGAGCGCGACATCGTGCGGGTGCGCACCGCCGTGCGCGGCGAAACGGTATCGATCTACCCCATCCGCATGCCGCCCGAGGCGATGCGCGCGCTGTTCCTGTCCTATGTGGACACGGCCAACGCGCTGCGCGCCGAGCCGCGCTTCTATCACACGGTCACCGCCAACTGCACCACCATCATCTACCAGATGGTGCGCGCCATCGTGCCCGGCCTGCCGGTCGACTACCGCCTTCTGCTGTCCGGCTACCTGCCCGAGTACCTGTACGAACACGGCGGCCTGGACACCAGCCGGCCGCTGGACGCGATCCGGCGCGATGCCGACATCACCCAGCGCGCGGCCGGGGCGGGCAACACGCCGGCGTTCTCGCAAGCCATACGCGAACCTTTCCTGTCCCCCCGACCATGAAGCATTCCCTCGGGCTCGTCGCTCGCTGTGCCGCGCTGCTGCTGATCCTGGTGACCGCCGGCTGCGCCGGCGTCAAGGTCGCGTCCGTCAGCACGCAGGACTACATCGCCCAACGACGCGGCGACGTGCTCACCACCGGCAAGCTCAGCGCCGCCGCCAGCGAGGCGCTGGCCGTGCTGGGCCTGGACGCCGACAAATGCCGCGCGTCCGCGCTCAACTGCACCAGCGCGCTGCGCGGCAGCGACGGCCTGGACACCGAGCGCCAGCTGTCCACGCTGTCCGAGGTCTGGCTGCTGCACGCCGTGGAGCTGGAACGCCAGCGCCCCATCGCCGCGACCGACCGCGACGAGCTGCTGGACGCCTACCTGCAAAGCGCGCGCTACGCCTACGCCTACCTGTTCCACTCGCCGCGCCCGCCGGCCGAGCGCGCCTTCGAGGACCGCCAGACCCAGGTGCGCGACTATTACAACTATGCGGTGCAGCAGTCCGTCACGCGTCTGTTCTCGCACTACCGCGACGCGCCCAAGGCCGATGCCGCGCGCAGCGGCGAAAGCGCCCGCATCGGCGACTGGAACATCCACTTCCTGATGGACGAGGTGCGCCTGCCCGGCGGCAAGACCACGCCCTACGAGCTGATCCCGGCGTCCACGCTGACCTTCAGTGGCCTGCGCAGCATGTACCGGCGCGACGGCTTCGGCGCCGAGCTGGTCGCCGTCATGGCGCGCAGCGTCAATGACAAGGACACCTTCGAGCAGCCCTATAGCGAAACCCCGTTCCCGGCGCTGTCGGTGATCCTGTCCTTCAAGGGCCGCACGCTGACCCAGATCCTGGAGACGCACGACGCCGCCTTCACCGTCTCGGATCCGTATCGGCGCTACTACGTGTCGCTGGGCGGCATCTCGGTGCCGCTGGCCGCCAACTTCACCTCCGGCTACGGCCTGTGGCTGGCGCGCTCGGGCTTCGCCACGCAGGCGCTGCGCAACGCCATCGGCACGTCCGACGGACTGGCCGAGCCGCACATCTACCTGCTGCAACCCTACGATCCTGATCGGCGCATCATCGTCATGCTGCACGGCCTGGCCAGCAGCCCCGAGGCCTGGATCAACACGGCCAATGAAGTGCTGGGCGATGAGGTACTGCGGCGCGGCTACCAGATCTGGCAGGTCTACTACCCGACCAACGCGCCCTTGCCCTACAACAACGCCGAGATCCGCAAGGCGCTGCGGCGCACGCTGGAACACTTCGACCCCATGGGCACGGCGCGCGCCTCGCGCGACATGGTCGTCATCGGTCACAGCATGGGCGGCATCCTGAGCCGCCTGATGGTGTCCTCGTCGGGCGACGTACTGTGGAAGGCATTGCAGGAATACCGCTCGTTCACGCCCGAGGAAATGGCCGAGGCCGAAGCGGAATTCGGCGACATGATGCGCTTCGAGCCCTTCCATGGCATCACCCGCGCCGTCTTCATCGCCACGCCGCATCGAGGCACCGAGTTCGCCGAGCACCGGCTGGCGCGCTGGGCCTCGAACCTGATCACGCTGCCGGCCACCGTGCTGCGCAAGTTCGCCCGCATGAGCCAGCGCGCCGAAGGCGGCGAGATGCCCGGCGGCGAGCCCTACTACATCCCCAATGGCGTGGACAGCCTGAGCCCCAAGGACCCGTTCATCCGGCTGCTGCCGCAGATGCCGATCTCGTCCGCCGTGACGTTCCACAGCATCGTCGCCACCGACAAGCCGGACGCGCCGCTGGAGGAATCCACCGACGGCTTCGTTACGTATCACAGCGCGCACCTGGAGGGCGCGGCGTCGGAAGCGGTGATTCCGTACACGCACAGCGTGCAGGAAGCGCCGGAGGCGATATTGGAGATCCGGCGGGTGCTGCGCGAACATCTGGGGGCGGCGAAGTAGGGACTCGCAGAAACAGAGGAGGCTGTCTTGAAGCTCTTGAGGTATATCGTCAGGTACGACCGTGGCCTGGCTCCGAATCCGTACTTCGGCGTATGTTCCCTGGCGCTATGCACGCCGAATCATATGAACGCGAAACTCGGACGGGGAGATTGGATCTTGGGGCATGCGCCGCGAAAAGGGGGGAACCGGCTCGTGTATGCGATGCGGATCACCAATGTGCTGGATATGAATGATTACTTCGACCAGTTCCCGAGCAAGCGGCCGGATCCGGCAGGCACATTCGAGCAACGGCGCGGAGACAATATCTACTATTCCCGTGATGGCCAGTGGCGGCGAGCCCCATCCCTGGAGCACAACACGGTGGAGAATTTCCGGCAAGACTGCGGCAGGACGGTCTATTTGGCCGAAGGGGCGGAAAATTACTGGTATTTTGGCGCCGAGGGCGCATTGCAGGCCCAGCAGGAGTTTCCTTCCAGGTTCCCGGGGCTCGTGCATGCCGGAAGAGGAATCAGCTACGCCACCGACCCACGCGTCATTGCCGGGTTTGCGGCGTGGCTGGAATCCCTGGGGCGTAGTGGATTGATCGGAGAGCCTGGCGACAGGGCGCTGCTGCCTGATTCGGACTACCTTGTCGCAATTGATCCTGACGAGCAATGGACGCGGGTGGAAGACGCCCGGGGAGCCTCGCCGTTCTCCTGTTCTCCGTCATCGACAGGAGAAAAAAGAAGCGCAAAGTGCTGCGGTACCTGTTGAGCGCGGATGGACCTGGCTGCGTCGCGAGGGTAGATCATGATAGAAAGTGAGACATAACGACGAAAACGTAGCATTGCGTTTCCGTGCGTGGTGTGAGTCTTGTTGCAGGGCAATACTCTGAAACGTTCTCAAGGCAGTCTGGATAGATAGTCGATTTTTCGTCCGTAGAATGCCGTCTCCATCAATAACCCCCGGCTGAATAAGAGCGAACCATGAAAAAAACCATTCTTCTCGCTTCCGTCTGCGCCGCCTTGCTCCAGGCCTGCGCCCCGGCGTCCAACTCCACTCGCGAAGGAGCGTCTTCCATGTCCGCCACCGCCTCGTCCGCCGCTTCCCAGGCCACGCTGTCCGCCTACTACTGGCACCTGGCCTCGGCCGTCGACGCCTCGGGCAAGCCCATCGCGGCGCTGCAAAAGGGCATAGACAATCGCCTGCGCCTGTCCTTCACCGAGCAAGGCCTGAGCATCACCGGCGGCTGCAATACGCAGTTCGGCGGCTATCGCTATGACAAGGGCGTGCTGCAGGTGGCGCAACTGGCCGCCACGATGAAGGCCTGCGAACCCGGCCTGATGGCGCTGGACGCCGAAGTCGGCCAGCGCATCAAGGGCGACTTGCGTGCCTCGGTCGCCACCGACGCGCCCGAACCCGTGCTGCAACTGGTCGCCCAGGACGGCGCCGTGCTCAAGTTCACCGGCGAGCCCACGCCCGAGACCCGTTACGGCAGCAAGGGCGAGACCATGTTCCTGGAAGTGGCCGCCAAGCGCGTCAAGTGCAGCCACCCGATGATCCCCAACTACCAGTGCCTGCAGGTGCGCGAGCGCCGCTACAGCGAGTCCGGTGTGCAGCAGCCCGCGACCGACAAGTGGCATCCGCTGTATCAGTCGATCGACGGCTACGAGCACCGCGACGGCGTGCGCACCGTGCTGCGCGTCAAGCAATACGACTGGAAGAACCCGCCCGCCGACGCGCCGTCCAAGGTCTATGTGCTGGATATGGTGGTGGAGCAGGACATGTCTGGCAAGAAACCGAAGTAAACTCGCCGCCGGCCGCCATGCGGCCCGTCAAAGGCCGGACGGAACCCCACGTCCGGCCTTTGGCATTCTGGGCGGCGCGCCGTGGCTATCCACGGCCGGCGTCGGGCGGCTTGATCTTTGTCATGCCATCGGATGGCGCGCGGATGCCAGAATCCGATGACGCCATGAACGCCTATGCCCTGTTCCTCATCCTGCACCTGCTGGCCGCCGTTCTCTTCGTCGGCACGGTGACATTCGAAGTCTTGTTCCTGGAACCGGTGCACAAGCGCCTGCCCGTTGACGTGCGCAAGGCGCTGGGCGGCCAGCTCGGGCCGCGCGTGCGGGCGGTGCTGCCCTGGTCGGTGGCGGTGCTGTACCTGGCGGGGCTGGCAATGGCCTGGCAGTATCGCGGCGCGCTGGCGGATCCGTTGGGCTCGCCGTTCGGCATCCTGCTGTCGCTGAAGATCGCGCTGGCGCTTAGCGTGCTGGCGCATGTGCTCACTGCGTTGACGCTGGCGCGGCGGCAGCGCCTGAGCGGGGCGCTGAGCCGGCGCATGCATGTCAGCGTGTTCTGTCACATGGTGCTGATCGTGGTGCTGGCCAAGGCGATGTTCCATGTGGCGTGGTGAGCGCGGCGTGATGCCGCGCCGGGCCGCCCGATACTCGAAGCGTCAGACGGGCAAGACCAGCGGTTCCCGCGTGCCGTAGCCTTCCTCGCCATACACCAGCCCCGGCAACGGCGAACGGCCGCGTCCGCAGGCGTCCCACAATTCCCCGACCCACTGCATGGCCGTGTCGACGATCACGTTCTGCACGTCGAAGCCGGCTTCGTCCGAGCCGAACAGGGGCACCTCGGGCTCGATGCCGTCTTCGGTATGGCGCACGTCGAACAGGTAGCGGTGGCCTTCGATGGCCTTGTTGAGCACGAACAGGTCCGGGCCTTCCAGGCTGGCCACGACCGAGAACGTGCCTTCGCCGTCCTGGTCGGGGAACACCACGATGTGGATTTCGCGCGCCTTGGGCGGCAGGGCGGCGATCAGCGCGGTCAGCGTGGCGCGGGCCGTGGCGTCGTGGGCGCGCAGGATGCGCAGCAGTTCGGCTTCGTAGTCGGATTGGGTCATGGGTGGTTCGTTCAGGACGGGTGGCGCGGGTTCAGGCATGCGCCGGCTGGGCGCATGGGCGGTTGGATGGTCTGTTTTAACAGAAGCCGTCCCGACGCCCTGAACGGCAAGCGCGCGCCGCTAAGGCCCCGCGCGGGGCGCCGTCTCTTTCCTGTATTCCCGCACGTACTGCCCAAAGCGCAGCATCGGCACCTCGCCCCGCAAGGTCTGGGGCAGCAGCTTGCCGCAGAAGTATGCGCTGTCCGCCACCGGCCGTTGCGGAAAGTACTGGGGCGCCAGCTGCTTGTGCGCCTGCATCCTGGCATTGTCGATGAAGGCTTCGGCCTGTTCCGGCCCGATGGCTGCGACCAGCTGCGCGCGGATCAGCATTTGCAGTTCGGTCTGATGGCGGCCATGGTTGCGGTCCCAGTCCTGGTACAGATCTTGCAGCATGGCTTGCGTTGCGGGGTTGTCGCGCGCGCAGTGTTCCAGCGTGTTCGCGGCCAGTCCGCGCACGTCCATGAAGGCGGTATAGAGGAATTGCAGGCGGCCCGTGCTGTCGGCCGGCGCGGGCGACGGCAGGATGGCCAGGAGGCAGGCGGCGGCGCGAAGCAATGTGCGGGGTGTCATGGTGGCCCTGGCAGGATCTGGAGAAAGGGCGCGCAATGAAGCGCGCTCGAAGATCATGCGGGGGCCGCGCGGCGCACGCCACCAGAGGATTCTGAAATTGACGACGAGGGCCGCTGGCGGGCTTCAGGCCCGTTTGCAGAACGGGCAGTACAGCTCGTTGATGAAGTCGTCCGGCTCGATGTTGTCGCTGGGGATCAGCACGGCCATCGCGCCATGCGCTGCGCGCGGACCACGGTGGCGAAAAGATAAAAAGTGGTTCATCGCACCTTACCGGGGACGGCGCGATGAACCAGTCAATCGTCCCATGCGGCTGGCGCAATCCGGCCAGACGCGTGTCACTTGGGCATCACCACCGTATCGATGACGTGAATCACGCCGTTGTCCGCCACCACGTCCGTCTTCACGACCTTGGCGTTGTCGACGCTGACTTGTCCGCCATTCACGGCCACGGTCAACGAATCGCCTTCAACCGTCTTCACCGGGCCCGCCTTGACGTCCTTCGCCATCACCTTGCCGGGCACGACATGGTAGGTGAGCACCTTGGTCAAGGCCGCCTTGTCTTTCAGCAGCGCATCGAGTTTGTCTTTGGGGATCTTGGCGAATGCGTCATCGGTCGGCGCGAACACGGTGAACGGCCCGGGACCCTTCAGCGTGTCGACCAATCCCGCGGCTTGCACCGCGGTCACCAAGGTATTGAAGGAACCTGCTGACTTCGCTGTGTCCACGATGTCGGCGGCTTGCGCGGTGCCGAGCGCGAGGGCGAACGTCAGGGTGGTCAGGACGCGTTTCATAATCGACTCCTTTCATAGACGAGGGGGGCTGCACGATGAGGTTGGCGCCCCGGTTGCGCGGTATCGAGTGGGTCATGTGAACCGCTTGAAAGTGAATTTACGCGCCGAAATCTTCACAGTCCATAAAATGACCCGCTAAAATACAAACAAAACGGGTCAATATCGGGTCATAAAGAGGGCGTCGACATGGAACATCAGGCTTCTTCGGAACCGCAGCACGTGAGCTATCGCAGCGGCGCGGCGGCGCGGCTGGCAGGACTTTCCCCGGAAACACTGCGTGTCTGGGAGCGGCGCTACAACCTTTCCAACACGGAGCGCTCCGAACGAGGGCAGCGCTTGTATTCCGCGGAACAGGTCCGCAAATTGAGCCTGTTGAAACAGTTGGTGGACCAGGGCCATGCGATCGGCGTGCTTGCCCTGATGCCTGACGCCCAACTGCAAGAACTCGCCAATGCCGCATACACGCAGCCGGATGCCGTCGGACCCATTCGAATCGGGGTAATTGGCAGCAACCTTGCTAAGCGCATTGCGGGCAGCGCGCGCGACAGAGCCGATCTGGTGCTGGAATACAGCCGTTCCCAGCTTGAGCAGGCCGCGCAGGACGCGCCAAACGCCAGCGTGGAAGTCCTGGTCATCGAGCAATCAGAATTGCACGACAGCGCGGTTTCGCTGATCGCCGGCATCAAGAATCGTTGGGGCGCGGTCGCTGTCGTGGTGCTCTATCGCTTCTGCGCCAGCGCCACCATTCGGGCGCTTCGCGCCCAGGACTGCCTGGTTGCGCGCGTTCCAGCCGATGTAAACGAGCTCGCGCTGCTGTGCCGCTCGGCCCTGACCGGAGAACGTCTTCCGCCACAACCGCCATCCCACCTGCCCGACATCCGTTTTGACGAAAGCGCGCTGCTGACCATCATGGCTTCCGGCAGCGGGCTGGCATGCGAATGCCCCAAACATCTGGCGGACCTGTTGATGATGGTGGGTAGCTTCGAACGCTACAGCGCCCAATGCGCCTCGCGCAGTGCGGACGATGCCCAGTTGCACAGCGATTTGCAGCGGGCCGCGGGTCAGGCGCGCGCCATCCTGGAAGCCGCGATGGAAAAGCTCGCGACGGCCGAAGGTCTGCCCATGCCACCCACGACACGTCTTTGATCACGTCCGCGACGCGTCAAACGCCCGGCACTCCGCCTTCAACCATTCCGAGAATATGCGCGTGCGCCGTTCCTGCGGCCGCCGCGACAGCAGCACGTACCGCGCCGGCGCCGCCACGTGTTTGCCGAACACATCGACCAGCCGCCCGTTGCGGATCTCGTCATGCACCATCGCGCTGCGCCCGATCGCCACGCCCTGGTGATTCAGCGCCGCGCCGATGGCCAGGCTGGCCAGGTTGAACTGCGGGCCGTCCAGATGCTTGAGCCAGCGCGGCTGGTGCGCCTGCATCCAGGTGCGCCACTCGATGAACTCCGCCGCGCCGACCCAGGGCGAGGCGTCGTGCAGAAACGCCACGCCGTCCAGCGACTTGCCGGCCCGGAACTGCGGATGCGCGGCCAGATACTCGGGCGTGGCCACCACCAACAGGTACTCGTCCATCAGCGCGTCGGCCTGTAAATGGCCGTAGTCGTCCGGGTCGTAGCGGATGGCGATGTCGATGTCTTCCTCGTCCATCCGCTTGCGGTCCAGCGGCTGGAATTCCGCCTTCAGCCGTACCGACACGTCCGGCTGCTGGCGATGGAATTCCGTCAGGCGCGGCATCAGCCATTGCAGCGCGAACGAGGGCAGGCAATTGACCTGCAAGGCTGACGCGGGCAGGCCCAGCCGCTCGATCTCTTGCTGGATGTCGCCCAGCGCGCGGCTGACGGTGGCGTGCAGCTGCTCGCCCTTGGGCGTGAACGTCAGCCCGCGCTGCCGCCGCACGAACAGCGGATAGCCCAGCCGGTCTTCCAGCTGGCGGATCTGCTGGCTGACCGCGCTCTGCGTCAGGCTCATGGCCTCGGCCGCCCGGGTGAAGCTGAGATGGCGGCCCGCCATGTCAAAGCAGCGCAGCGCGCCCAGCAGCGTGGAATCGAAATGGACTGGCATGAAGAGGGCAGGAATAAGTCAGGCTAATGGCAGGATTAGAAATCATCGCTATTCTTGCACGCCGCCGGCTTCTACGATCTGCGCCTGTTCCTTCCCATGCCCGCGCAAGATGACCGTCAATCTCGATCCCCAGTTATTAGCCCAGCTTCAATCCCGCACGCCGCTGCTGTGGCTCAACCCGGCCCGGGGCGGCCCGCTGCCCGACGACGCGCCGTCCCTGGATCGGATCGACGACGCGCAGCGGCGCCTGGCGCGCTGCGCGCCGCTGCTGGCCGGGCTGTTTCCCGAGTTGGCGAATGCGGCTGGGCAGATCGAGTCCCGCCTGATGCCCGCGCAGGCCTTGCAGCAGCAACTGGGCGGCGCGTCGGCGTCCGGCAGCTGGTATCTCAAGCGTGATGACGAACTCCCCGTGGCCGGCTCCATCAAGGCCCGTGGCGGTTTTCATGAAGTGCTGGCCCTTGCAGAGTCCATCGCGCTGGAGCACGGCCTGCTGCCCCACGCCGACGCCGACCGCCGCCTGCTGGCAACGCTACAGGCCCGCGCGCTGTTCGGCCAATACGCCGTGACGGTGGGCAGCACCGGCAACCTGGGCATGAGCATCGGCGTCATGGCGGCCGCGCTGGGCTTTGACGCCGTGGTGCACATGTCCGCCGACGCCAAGGCATGGAAGAAAGACCGCCTGCGCCAGCGCGGCGTGCGCGTCATCGAGCACGCCGGCGACTACGCCCAGGCCGTCGCCGCCGGCCGGGCGCAGGCGCTGGCCGCGCCGCGCAGCCACTTCGTCGACGACGAGCAATCCGAGCTGCTGTTCTTCGGCTACGCCGCCGCCGCGCGCGGCCTGGCGCGGCAGCTGGCCGAGGCGGGCCGCAAGGTCGACGCCGAACATCCGCTGTTCGTCTACATCCCCTGCGGCGTCGGCGGCGCGCCGGGCGGCATCACCCACGGACTCAAGGCGCTGTACGGCGACCACGTGCATTGCTTCTTCGCCGAGCCGGTGGCCTCGCCGTGCATGCTGGTGCAGCTGGCCGCCGGCATGCAGACTCCCACGTCCGTCTACGACCTGGGCCTGGACAACCGCACCGAGGCCGACGGCCTGGCGGTCGGGCAGGCGTCGGAGCTGGTGGCGTCGCTGATGACGCCGCAACTGGGCGGCGTCTTCACCGTGTCGGACGACGAGCTGTACCTGAACCTGCTGGCGCTGAAGGACAGCCTGGACGCCGAGGTCGAACCCTCGGCCGCCGCCGCCGTCTCGGGGCCGGGCTGGCTGCAGGGCTCGGCCGCCGGCCGGGCCTATGCGCAGGGTCTTGCCATGGCCAACGCCACGCACGTCATCTGGGCCACCGGCGGATCGCTGGTGCCGCGTGATGCGTTGCTCGGCTTCCAGGAACACGCCAGGACGCTGCGCCCGCGCCGCGCGGCCTGAGCCGCCAAGTTCCGATATCCCGCAGATATCAAGCCGATCACCAGCCGATCCCAGGCAGACCCCCATACCAACAACGACATTCCAAGGAGACAACCCGTGAGCGCCAGCGCTTCCCTACCCGCCGGCCGGGCCGCAACCCCGGACCAGCAAGCCTTTGAAAACGCGACCTACAGAAAGGTCGCGCTGCGGTTCATCCCCTTCCTGATGCTCTGCTACGTGGTCACATACCTGGACCGCATCAACATCGGCATCGCCAAGCTCAACATGCTGGCGGATCTGCAATTCAGCGAAGCGGCCTATGGTCTGGGCGCCGGGCTGTTCTTCATCGGCTACATGGTGTTCGAGGTGCCCAGCAACCTCATCATGCACCGCGTCGGCGCGCGCCTGTGGATCGCGCGCATCATGATTTCCTGGGGCATCCTGTCGGGCGTCATGGCCTTCGTCACCACGCCCTGGCAGTTCTACACCGTGCGCTTCTTGCTCGGCGTGGCCGAGGCCGGTTTCTATCCGGGCGTGATCCTTTATCTGACGTACTGGTTTCCGAACCGCCGCCGCGCCAAGATGACCGCCATCTTCCAGGCCGGCATCCCGGTGGCCGGGCTGATCGGCAACCCGCTGTCGGGCTGGATCATGGAACGCTTCCATCTGGTCGGCGGCCATCCGGGCTGGCAATGGCTGTTCGTGCTGGAAGCGCTGCCCACCATCCCGCTGGCCATCGGCGTGCTGCTCATCCTGTCCAACCGCGTGCAGGACGCCACCTGGCTCACGCAGCAACAGCGTGACCTGATCACCCGCGACATCGCCGAAGACAACGCCGGCCGCGAACACATGCCGCTGCTGCGGGCGCTGCGCGACGCGCGCATCTGGAAAATCATCGCCATGACCTTCCCGGCGATGATGGCGCTGTACACGCTGGGCTTCTACCTGCCCACGCTGATCAAGGACGCCGGCGCCGAAGGCGGCGTGCGCATCGGCCTCTTGAGCGCCATTCCGTACCTGGTTGCCATGGTGGCCATGGTGCTGGTCGGACGCAGCTCGGACCTGCGCCGCGAGCGCCGCTGGCACCTGGTCTTCATCCTGGTGCTGGGCGCCGTGGGCCTGGTCGCCAGCGTCTTCGCCGGCACCAACCTGACGCTGGCCGTGATCGCGCTGTCCGTCGCCGCCGCCGGCATCATCAGCTTCTCGCCCATCATGTGGACGCTGCCCACCGCCTTCCTGGGCGGCGCCACGGCGGCCGCGTCCATCGGCATCATCAACAGCCTGGCCAACCTGGGCGGCTTTGTCAGCCCCTACCTGATCGGCTGGATCCGCGACATCTATCACAGCACCGCGCCGGCCATCTACGTGATCGCGGGCGCGCTGCTGGTCAGCGCCCTGATCGCGCTGAGCTTCGACCCCAAGAAAGTCAATCGCTGAAGAGCCCGCAACATGGCAAGCACACCCGCAACACCGCTGCGTCTGGCCGTCGCCGGCCTGATCCACGAGACCAACACCTACGCCGCCGAATTCGCCGGCCAGACCCCGCTGCGCGCCTTCGAGCAGTACAGCGGCCAGGACCAGATCCTGCAAGCCTTCGACAGATCCAACCACCAGGTCGGCGGCTTCATCGAAGGCGCGCGGCAGGCCGGCGCGGAACTGGTCTGCCCCTACGTCGGCCAGGCCACGCCGTCCGGCACCATCGAGGCCCAGGCCTACGCCCAGATGAAACGCCGCATCCTCGACGGCCTGCGCGCCGCGCTGCCGGTGGACGGCGTGCTGCTGGCGCTGCACGGCGCCGGCGTCGCCGACGGCGTCGAAGACATCGAGGGCGACCTGTGCGTGGCGGTGCGCGAACTGGTTGGCCCCGCCACGCCCATCGCCGCCGTCTACGACCTGCACGGCAACATGACCGAGGCCATGCGCGACAGCTGCGAACTGACCTTGCCTTGCAAGCTCTATCCGCACACGGATTTTCATGATCGGGGCGTGGAGGCGGTGGCGCTGCTGCGCGAGATCATCGCCGGCCGCCTGCGGCCCGTGACCGTCATGCGCCGCCTGCCCATGCTGCCCTACATCGTCACCACGCAGGAAGGCTTCATCCCCGCCGAGGTCAACGCCGTCTGCGCCGAACTGGCCCAGCGGCCCGGCGTCATCGACTGTTCATGGTTTCACGGTTTTCCCTACGCGGACATCGCCGCGCCGTGCCCCGCCGTGGTCTGCACCACCGCCGGCGACCTTGCGCTGGCCGAGCGCTGCGCCGACGAAGTCGCGCAATGGATCTGGTCGCGCCGCGAGGACTTCCGCCCGTCCTTTCCCAGCCCGGCCGAGGGCGTGGCGCAGGCCCTGGCCGCCGCGCACGGCCCGGTCGTCGTCAACGAATACGCCGACAACCCCGGCGGCGGCACGCCCGGCGACGGCACCCATCTGCTGCGCGCCGTCCTCGACGCCCAGCCCGCGCCCGGCACCTGCTGTTTCGCGTCCATCAACGACGCCGCCGTCGTCGATCAGGCCCGCCAGGCCGGCGTGGGCGCCACCATCAGCATCTCGCTGGGCGGCAAGCAGGGGCGTTTCCAGGGAGAACCGCTGCGCGTGAATGCCTACGTCAAGGCCATCACTGACGGCCGTTTCATCAATCGCGCCGGCTCCATGTTCGAAGGCGTGCGCTTCGACCTGGGCGCGATGTGCCGCCTGGTCATCCAGGGCGTGGACGTCATCGTCGCCTCGCGCGCCGAACAGATCTATGACGAGGAACCGTTTTTTCTGCACGGCATCGACGTCACCGCGTACAAGCTCATCGCCATCAAGGGGGCCAATCACTTTCGGGCGGGTTATCGACGGTTGGCCGCGCAGATCATCTCGGTGGATAGCGTGGGGTTGAGTACTGCTGATATCACTTCGTTTCCGAGGGAGCGGCTGGTCGGCGAGTATTGGCCGCTGTCGGATCGCGCTGCGTTGGAGGACAAGCAGGGGGCCTGACGCCGAGCGGTACCGATATCCGCAGTCGATCGGCCTCGGCTCGACTCGTGAGCGAGTCGAGCCGTAGCGCCATCATCCATCAATCCCTGAACGCGCCGGCTCCCGCAATATCCTTGGGCACCAGGCATCTGTGTTTCTTCGGGTTGCTCATATCGCAGACAAAGAACCACGCGGTCCAAGGTCCTTGAATCGCGTCCGCCGTCAGTTGGGACTTTTTGGCGGGTATGACGTCGCTGAGGCCATACCTGAGGGGATTCAGGCATTGGTTGATCGGCCCGGGCGCTTCAAGGCAGAACGTGACGGCCACGGGCATCGCGCAATCGTTCTGGATCCGCTTGTACGCGTCCGACACGCCTTTGCCGCTTTGGACGATGCGCACGCATTTGCCCGAGATGTACGGTGCATGATCATTTTCCTGTGCCGGCGTCTGCGGCCGAGCACCGGAAGGCGCCGCCGCCGTTGATATCGGCGTCTTGCCGCGCGGCGATGCGGAATCGCTGGCCGAGGGCCATCCCGCGTCCCGATGGCACTGATACACCTTCAGCCGTGGCGTGATGGTGTCAGCGAAGTTCGGCGGCTCCCTGTTGATGACCAGGTCGGCGCAGGCGCCACCTGAATTCCCCTCGCACCCGAGCAATGCGCGTTGCCGTGGCGTGTCCGTCATGCCGTAGGCGGAGTACATGCGCAGTCCGTTGTTTTGAACGTTTGTGCTGGCTTCCCGCTGGAGTGCCACCAGATCCTGGAAGTACGCATCCAACTCTGCTTTCGGGAGCATTTTCTCGCGCAGGGCCGCGAACTTCAGCGTGATCGCCCCGTGAGAGGGGCTTGAAATCGTCGTTTCGACCGGGCAGTTCGCGGAGGCCGTCGATCGCTCTTTCGAACTGGCGGCGGCAGGGGTTGATGCCGTCCGTGTGGCGCTGCCGGTCGCAGCGGCAGCTTTAGGGGGAACATTGCCGCTGCCTGGGCTGCTTGCTACCTTGCTTTCCGGCGAGGCCCCGGCGGGAGCCGCCTTGTTGCTGAGTTCTCCATCGACATAAAAGTACTCCTGGGCCTCCCCTTGGCGCTCCTGGGCCACGACCTTCCCTTGCCAGGCCCCATGCACTAGCACGCCTGTCGCCGTGGACATCACGTGTCCATTCAAGTACTTCGTAAGGGTCCCGGCGCCTTCGCCATATCCGTTCTTGCAAGCGCCGCTCCATCCATATGAATAGCCTGGACTGAGCTGGGTCGCCCGCTTGATCACGCGACAGCCGGCCGAGTCGGTATGCCAAATCCCTTCCGAATGGGCTGGCGATACCGAACACACGGCAAGAATCAGGATGGACAGGATTGCTCTGACGGTGCGCATCGATTTCCCCGAATCATGTTTTTCAGCGGCGCGCCATGCATCTGGCTTTTATTGATCGCACGACTATACGCCCGTCAGCGCCGCCCGAGTCAGTCCCGCAGCAGATACGCCTCGCCGCCCGGTTTCAGATATGGCGTCAGCGCCTTGAACGGCACCTGGGCATGCGTGCCCAGGCAGGCGCCCGAGGAATGCCCCACGCCCGACACCGACAGGCTCAATGCGCCCGGCGCCTGCGCGCCCAGCGCCAGATAGTCCGGCCACAGGTCCGCGCAATCCTCCAGGTTCGGATGCTGGTCGGCCTTGCTGGCGTCCGGCCCCTGGTCCACCGCCTGCTTCACCAGCGTCAGCAGCGCCGCGCTCTTCTCGCCGCCGAACGTGCGCTTGCCGGGCACATAGGCGTCGAACACCCGGTTCCAGTCCAGATACTCGCCGCGCAGCAGGTCGAAGGTATAGACATCGAAATGGTTGTACGGATGCGCGCCGCCGCAATCCAGGCTGCCCGATTCCGTCACGGTCATCAGCGCGCGCGACAGCCAGGTCACTTTCACATCCTCTTCATCAAACCCGCCCAGCGTGCCCGCCATGGGATTGGCGCTGGTGTACGCGGTCGCCTTGCAGTCCAGCGCGCCCAGGCTCTTTTGCCAATGGCGCTGCTCCAGCAGGTAGTTGATGCGCTGCATGGCCTGCGGGTCGGGATGGCGGGTCAGGCGGGGATACAGGAATTTAGTGCGCGGGTCCTGCCACATTTGATAGGCGACGGTGGCGTTGCCGATTTCCTTGCCGACGGGTTTGGCGTGGCCGGTGAGTTTCAGCGTGTCGTAGGGGGCGCGGGTGGAGGTGATGCCGGCGTTCAGGTCCACGTCGCCCAGGTTGATTTGGGTGGCGCGGGCTTGCTTGCGGTCTTGTTCGAGTTGGGCGGTGTCGTATTGGGCGACGCGTTTCAGGTCGAAATGGCGTTGCTTGCCGGTTTTGGCGTCGGTCCAGGTGCCTTTGTAGGACGTGGGGGTGAGGGTGCCTTGCCAGGTGGCGGCGGGGGTGGAGGTGTTGGGGGAGGGGGAGGGTTCGGTCAGGGAGGCGGCGGTGCCGGTCAGGGGGATGTCTGTGCCGTGGGAGGGGTAGAAGTAGCGGCCGGTTAGGGGGCTGCTGGATGGAGTGGGGGGGGAGTCCAGTTCCAGGACGATGGTGCCGGCGCCTTGGAGGGGGCCGGTGTAGATGGTGCGGGGGGCGGCGGTGGCCGCGGTAACCGGCAAGAGGGCCGCTAGAGTAAGAGTTTCCAGATATGGCCGGAAAAAGCAGGCTGTGGTGAGGCGCATTTGTATGGAAATCTAGGGTGGTGTTTGGCTGAAAATAATCGTTGATGATTCATGAGGATCGTCTGAGTGTTTAAAGGTGAGCCACTTCTTAGAATAAAATTATGATCCTGATTTTATAGAATTATTATTTTTATTGTTTCTTTGCGTGTGCGAAACGCATGAGGCTGGCTGTACGTGGTTATTGCTCGACTTCAAGAATTCTATTGGTCGAACTAATTAGGCATTCCATCGAGGTGCTGTGGTTTGATGGATACTGGCGTGTAGGCAATTCTTCAGAATCAACGTGCCAGACGGACACCTGATCCATGCACATGGCGACAAGTAGCGCAAGTGAGAAAAAGAGCTTGGGTCCGAACGGTAATAGAACTGGACGGCATGTTTTAGATAACCCGTGAACTAAAGACAATAGCGTGTAATAGGTATCTACAGGAGAAAGTACGTCATAAAAGAGCTGGCTTGAGGATGTGGCTGCAATTAGGTCTTTGTTGTGTTGTGTGACATTCTTTAAAAATCGATCATCTGGAGAGTTAGGGATGAAAACCCATTTTTTTCGGGGTTCCAAGTACTCGACAGCTCCCGCGGCCTTGCCTCGTTCATAGCCGAGGCTAACAACAACTTCCAAGGGAAGCCCCGGAGATGTTGTCCAGCCGGAGAAGGCTGGATGCACCGGTGCAACACGTCGATTGTAGATATGCGGATTTTCCGGGGGGCGGGTAAATTTGGCTAAGCAGTAGATAAGCTGAAGCCTAATAGGAATAATGACTGCTGCGATGTCACGAATGGCGGCCATAACGTAGCCCATCTGTCGCCGTGACATGCAGGAAACATCGACGACTAGCGGCAGCTCTGGGTTGCCGGAAGAAAGTGCGTACTTCGCTTCATTTTGAAGTCTTTGGATGGCATTGTGTTCATCACAAATACTATCTTCCCCATACTTTCGAAGAAAAGACGACACAGCCTGAGGCCGAAAAGTATCTTGTCTATCGCATAGGGTTAGATAGGAAATATTTTTAATAGACGAAAAATGGGGTCTCAGCCAAGTGGCGCGACTATTTTCAGCAAATGAAGTAACTATCAATGTGCGCATAGAGGCTGCCGACGAGGCTGCAATTTCCTCCACTGACGTTGAGGAAACTTCAGAGATTGTTATTTCACTCAAAATAGTTTTCCTTGCTGCGCAGGAGGAGGCGTTTTCATGTGCGCGATGCTGTCTTCCTGAGGAGTATCCTCTTTTAATATCGAAGACAGGCGAACTTGTTTGGATGTCCGTACAGGAAGCTTAAATACTGGGGATAGCAAGTAAGCAAGTCTAAATCTCTTATTTCGTAGGGTCTTAAAACCACCGACTGTGTCCGGGTGTTCGTAACAAACAATCGCTCCATGATTAAGTGCAATGCGTAGGCATGCTTCGTAGTCATCGGGTACGCTATCATCTATCACAAACGACAGGGGTGGATCTTCTTGGAATGAATCTCTCACTATTCGATCGTGAAAATATCGTCCAATTTTCTCTAGCAACGAAAATACCGGTACCGATGTGGAAATTCCTTCGTCCTGTTGTGATGCTACTGTGCGGAGCATCTCTGCGAATGTGCCGGCGGTCGCGGCAGCTTGTCGTTGTTGCTGAGTGATGTTGACGGGAAATGAAGATTTCTGGTCAATCTCAGCAAAAATTCCAGTCAGCATGGCTAATAGCCAGCGTGGATTCCCTTCGCTAATTGCTGCAAGTGCTTGCCAACCTGAATATGCTGAAGTATAAGGCTTTCGACCTCTTTTTTTTCCTTCAGATGTCCCTTTGTAGGCATTTCTAAAGGCAACCACAGGGGCTATTTTTCGAATTGTGTTTCCGTTTGGAGCATCAGGGGATGGATTTAATTTCAGAGGATCAATTCCCTTGCGGATAAGAAATTCTTCAAAAGATTGATCCTTGGCGACGAGGTTTGTAAATTCTGCAGCCCAAGTCTCTCCTCGCCCCAATGCGGGATGTAGGCCGCCCACCTCACCTGTTTCATCTATGATCGCGTACTGTGATCGACCGAAAACTTGCTCGGGCGTCATTGCGTGTAGTATCGGATCCTCTTTAGTCCGAGCAGCAAATACTCGTCGACAAAAATCGTCAGCCTCTCCCTTTTCTCCGTACCATAGTTCCACCTGCTTGTAATCGTCTGTCGCCGTGGGGGGCGTAGATGACGTTAAATCAAGTAAGGTGTGAGGTCCGCATGGCGCGAGAGCTACTTTGATCAGTAGCTTCTGGGAGCTGGCTCTTAATCCTGCTAGTACTAGTTGTTGCAATGACAGGGGGGCTACTTCGAATTCGTCAAGTAGCAGAGCCCATAAGCCATCTCTCTCTCCTGCTAGATCATCAAACGCGGTGAGTACCTGGCTTGTTGCAGTGATTGCCGCGATGCCAGCATATGGCAGCAATTGAAATACCAGATCAGTGTTTGGCGACTGGTGTTCTGCAACTCGAAGTGCTTGCTGACGAATGTCTAGCAGTCGGTTTGATAGAGAAGCTTGTAGTGAGCGTATGGTGAGGGCGCGAGGAGATAGTTTCCACACTTCTGCCGCAAACTCAACAAATTGCTCCACGTTTGTGATATCGAAATTTAGGCTACGATATGTTGTGTCGGCTGGATATTTTGATCCTTCCAGGCGCTGCTGAATGGTATTTAATGTCGCCAAGAATACGTTCGTGGTAAACGCTGCTTCCGAAATTAGATCGAAACATTGGGACTTGAGTTGACCGTTTCCCAGCGCTCTGACCATTTCGCCCCAAGCAATATCAGACGGGACGTATATGCCGGTGTAGCGAAGTGTGCTGCGGTAGCGATCTGCTTCTTTTCCGTTCCATGCTCGAAGGCCAGGGAGGCTCAACATCTTCAATAAAGTGGTCTTCCCGCTGCCGCGAGGACCTACAAGCAGGCTATTCCATTGGCCAGCGAGTTGCTGAAATTTCTCGGAGACGACGAATTGACGAGCAACCTCCTCGAAGCTCATTGCTTTTGCGTTAAATGCTGATAGGAATGGAAAAGGATTCGGGGTCATATTCGATTCTGCGAATTCACAGCGGCTTTTACAATTTCTCTGCAGTAACCGGCATCATCACGTTCAATGAGAAGCTGATGCCTGGTCTCCAGCCGTCGCTCTAGAATTCCCATATCGGTGGGACTGGCGAAACGGATGAGTGGAACCTTCTCGATGATATTGTTCCATGTGTGCGGAAAATCACCCAGTGCGGCGATAGAAGCTGCGATGCGTTCCACAGTAACTGGTAGTCCGAGGCCACAGCCATCAAAGATGCCACGTTTAGCAGGAGGTGATGGGCGCCAACCTAATCCACGATGCCAGTCCCAAGCCTTTACTGTGCCAGCGATACGCCCATCCTCTAGGTTCAAATCTAGAATGTAGAACTGATTCTGAGTGCCTGACTCAGTGACTTGCAGAAATGCACCAACGCTCGCTGCGGCGAATACTACCGTTGGGCTTGAGCTACCTTGAGCGTTGGAAATTCGTCCATGGTGCTTG
>NZ_JBICCO010000113.1:0-19858 GCF_043119405.1 Achromobacter sp. 413638 | reverse complement strand
TGTGTTTGTTTTTGGTTTTTTTTTGGTTTGGTGGTTGTGGCCGCGGGGCGGGGGGCGGCCGGCCCGGGAAGGGAAAGCGGCGTGGCCCTTTTTCTATCGCCGGGCCGCGCGCGACGCCGGGTTCAGGCGCTTTCGAAGATGCGGGTCAGGACGAACTCGCGATGGCCCAGCGCCTCGGCCGCCGTCCAGCGGCCGTTGGCGGTGGCCAGCATGCAGGCCAGCAGCTGGTCGCCGGCCTGGTCCAGGTCGATCTCGCGTTGCAGCAGCCCGCTGGTGTCCACGTCGATGTGCTCGGACATGGTGCGCACCGTGCGCGGGTTGGCGCAGATCTTGATGACCGGCAGGATCGGGTTGCCGATCACGTTGCCCTGCCCGGTGGGGAAGAAATGCACGGCATAGCCCGAGGCCGCGCAGAGCGTCACCATCTCGGCCGCCGCCGAGGACGAGTCCATGAACCACAGTCCGGGACCGTCCGGAATCTCGGCCTTGTCCAGCACGCCGTCGACGCGGCAGCGCTTGCCGATCTTCTGGATGTTGCCCAGCGCCTTTTCCTCGATGGTGGTCAGGCCGCCGGCGATGTTGCCCTTGGTTGGCTGCGATTCGGACAGGTCGCTGGTTTTCCAGCGGTCGATCATGGCCTGGTAGCGGTTGAACATGAACATGAAGCGCTCGCGCACCGCGTCGTTGGCGCAGCGTTCGGCCACGATGTGCTCGCCGCCGGTCAGCTCCGAGGTTTCGCCGAACACCAGCGTGGAGCCCAGCGCGTAGAGCTTGTCGAAGGCGTTGCCCACGGTGGGGTTGGCGCCGCAGCCCGAGGTGGTGTCCGATTCGCCGCATTTGGTCGAGACCCACAGATCGGCGATGGGGCACTCGCTGCGCGACAGCGAGGTCGCGTAGTGCACATATTCCTTGGCCTGGCGCGAGGCCCGCATGATGGTGTCGTGGTCGCCGTGCAGCTCGATGCTGAAGCCGGCCACGGGTTTGCCGGTGGCGGCGATGCCGTCGACCACGCGGCGGGTCCAGCCTTCCTCGATGCCGATGACCACGACGGCCGCGACGTTGGGATTGCAGCCGGTGCCGATCAGCGTGCGGAAATGCAGCTCCAGGTCTTCGCCGAATTGCAACCGGCCGTAGGGATGGGGCAGGGCCAGCGTGCCCTTGATGTTGTGGGCGACGGCCTCGGCCGCCGCGTTGGAGATGTCGTCCACGGGCAGCACGATGACGTGGTTGCGCACGCCGACGCGGCCGTTGTCGCGGCGATAGCCCTGGAAGGTGGTGGAAGCGGTGATGAGGGACATGGCGGATTCCTCTGTGCGTGGGCGGGAGCCGCGGGCTACCAGCGCTTGGTCTTGATGTTGTGCACGTGGGCGTGCTGGCCGGCCTGGATCGGCGCGACCACGCGGCCGATGTCCACGCCGTACTTGTAGACCGTGTCGCCCACGGCCATGTCCTTCATGGCGACCTTGTGGCCAATGGGGATGTCCTGCGAGGCGCGCACATGGACGATCCTGTCCTCGTCCATGATCCAGGCGCTGAGTTCGGTTCCGGCCGTCAGGCCTTCCACCACGGCGACCGCCACGGTGTCCTTCGCATCGTGCAATACGGCGTGAATCATGGTCTTGCTCTCCTGGTGTCGGGCGCCGCGGGCGCTGCCGCCCGGTGCGCGGATAACAACGTCCGGCAAATCTTATGGCCGCGTTTATCGTATGTCAACTAAATCATATATATGAATTATATGAATGAAGATGCCACACTTGAGCGTCGGGTTTGGCCGCCGCTACACTGTCGGCTCCTTGATCACTGCGACGCATCCATGAACACCAGCCTGTCTGCGACTGAGTCTTTGGGCAGTCCCTTGTACGAGCAGGTCAAGCAAGCCGTGCTGGCCGCGCTGGCGCAGGGCGAATGGAAGCAGGGCGACGCCATCCCTCCGGAAAAACTCCTGGCCGAGCGCTTCGGCGTGTCGATCGGCACGCTGCGCAAGGCCATCGACGAACTGGCGGCCGAGAACATCCTGGTGCGCCACCAGGGACGCGGCACCTATGTGGCCGCGCATACGCGCAACCATCATTTCTTCAAGTTCTTCCGCATCCTGCGGCAGGACGGGCACAAGAGCTATCCCGTCACCGAGCTGCTGCGTTTCCGGCGCGTGCGCGCCTCGGCCGCCGCGCGCGAGAAGCTGGAGCTGCCGGCCGGCGCGCAGGTGTTCGAATTCGTGAACCTGCTGTCGCTCAACGGCGACGTGGTGATGACGGACGAGATCTGCCTGCCTGAATCGCGCTTTCCCGGCCTGACGGAAGCGCACCTGCGCGAGCGGCCCAGCACGCTGTACGCGCTGTACCAGGACGTGTTCGGGGTGAACGTCATCGGCACCGACGAACGGTTGCGCGCGGGCCTGGCGGACCGCGCGCAGGCGCGCTGGCTGGGCGTGCAGGAAGGCGAGCCGCTGCTGGAGATCCGGCGCGTGGCGTACTCCTACAACCGGCAGCCGGTCGAATGGCGGATTTCGCGCGTGAACACGGCGGCATACGAGTATCTGGGCAATCAACCCTGGGGGTAGAGTCCCCCCCCGCAGCGCCTGCGGCGCTTCCCCCCAGGGGGCGCCGCTACGGACCGGCGGAGCCGGATCCGTGCGGCCTGGATTTGGGAGGGCGTGCCGCGATGAGGCGCGTTTCTTCTGTTTGGCGGCCAGCTGGCTTGGGGGCGGATCGTGTGCCCGCGATGAGAATGCATCTGTGGGATGGATGCGTTGGCGCTTCGCGGCAATGCCGCGCAGCGGCTTCAAAGCCGCTGGCAAGCAGTGCTAGAATGCTCCGGCATTATCTAATTCGGCGCCGATTTGCCTGATCCGCTTGCGGGCGCCTTCCAATAAATCCAGCTAAAGAGGTCTGTATGACCACTCCTGCCCAGAATCCGGCCGGTGATTCGGCCAGCGGGTTCGCGCCCGCTACCCTTACGCGATCCGACGCCGTTGATCCCGGCTCCGTCGGCCTCGTTTCTCCCGTCTTCCTTCGTTTCGACGAGCCGCTGCCGCTGGCCAGCGGACAGTCGCTGGCCGCCTATGAGCTGGCGGTCGAGACCTACGGCACGCTCAATGCCGAGCGCAGCAACGCGGTGCTGATCTGTCATGCGCTGAACGCCTCGCATCACGTGGCGGGCCAGGCGGCGGACACGCCCAGCGATGTCGGCTGGTGGGACAACATGGTCGGTCCCGGCAAGCCGGTGGACACCAATGTGTTCTTCGTGATCGGCGTCAACAACCTGGGCTCCTGCTTCGGCTCGACCGGCCCGGCCAGCATCAATCCGGCCACGGGCAAGCCCTGGGGCGCTGCCTTTCCTGTGCTGACCGTGGAGGACTGGGTGCAGGCGCAGGCGCGCGTGGCCGACCACTTCGGCATCGCGCGCTTCGCCGCCGTCATGGGCGGATCGTTGGGCGGCATGCAGGCGTTGAGCTGGGCCATCACCTTGCCCGAGCGCGTGGCCAACTGCCTGGTGATCGCCAGCACGCCGCGCCTGTCGGCGCAGAACATCGGCTTCAACGAGGTGGCGCGCCGCGCCATCATCACCGACCCCGACTTCCACGGCGGCGACTACTACGCGCAGGAGACGGTGCCGCGCCGCGGCCTGTCGGTGGCGCGCATGATCGGCCACATCACCTATCTGTCCGACGACGACATGGCCGAGAAGTTCGGCCGCGCCCAGCGCGCGCCGGGCGAGAACGGCGCCTACCACTATGGCTATGACGTCGAGTTCGAGGTGGAGTCGTACCTGCGCTACCAGGGCGAGAAGTTCACCCGCTATTTCGACGCCAACACCTACCTGCTGATCACGCGCGCGCTGGATTACTTCGATCCGGCCCGCGCCACCGGCGGCGATCTGGCGCGCGCGCTGGCGCCGGCGCAGGCCAATTTCCTGCTGGTCTCGTTCACCACCGACTGGCGCTTTCCGCCGGAGCGTTCGCGCGAGATCGTGCGCGCCCTGCTCAAGAACGGCAGCCCGGTCACCTACGCCGAGATCGACGCACCGCACGGGCACGACGCCTTCCTGCTGGAAGATGCCCGCTATCACGCGGTGGTGCGCGGCTACTACGAGCGCATCGCCCGCGAGCTGAAGCTGGACGCCGCCGCGCAGAACCAAGGACTTTCCGCATGACGACCGCCACCCCGCGCTATGCCGCCGACGCGCTGCGGCCCGACCTGGCCCGCATCGCCAGCTGGATCGAGCCGGGCAGCCGCGTGCTGGACCTGGGTTGCGGCGACGGCGCGCTGCTGGCGCACCTGCGCGACCATCGCCAGGTGCGCGGCGCCGGCGTCGAGCTGGACGACACCTGCGTGATCTCCTGCGTGCGGCGTGGCGTGGAAGTGATCCAGCAGAACCTGGAAGACGGGCTGGCGCTGTTCGACGACAAGCAGTTCGACACCGTGGTGCTGTCGCAGACCTTGCAGTCCATGCACCGCACCGAGCACATCCTGCGCGAGATGGCGCGGGTGGCCCGGCACGGCGTGGTCTCGTTTCCCAACTTCGGCTACTGGCCGCACGGCTGGGCCATCCTGCGCGGCCGCATGCCGGTGACGGGGCAGATGCCTTACCAGTGGTACAACACGCCCAACATCCATCTGTGCACGCTGCGCGATTTCGAGCAGCTGGCCGGCGAGCTGGGCCTGCGCATCCTGGAACGCGCCACCTTCAACGAGGCGCGTGAAGTGAAGCTGATGCCCAGCTGGCGCAGCACGCTGGCGGTCTACCGCTTCGCGGCGGACTAGGCGCGTCCTCGCGGGCGGCCCGCCACGCACGGAACAGCCGGCGCCGGATCCGTTACTGACGGACTGACGCCGCCGCCCGCCACGTCCTACAATTGCGGCACGCCGAGAGCGCGTGCCTGTTGTCCATGCACGGCGCGCGGCGCGGCCAGTTCCAGGAGATTGCCATTACCGCCGCAGCCAATGTCTACGCCAGTCCCCGAGTCGCGCCCCTGCTGGTGCTGGGCTTTGCCAGCGGACTGCCGCTGGCGCTGACCAGCGGCACCCTGCAGGCCTGGGCCACGGTGGAGAACGTGCCGCTGCAGCAGATCGGCTTCCTGACCCTGGTCGGCACCGCCTATACCCTCAAATTCCTTTGGGCGCCGCTGGTGGACCGCTATGCGCCGCCGCTGCTGGGCCGCCGGCGCGGCTGGATGCTGCTGACGCAGGTGCTGCTGGCGCTGGGCATCATGGCGATGGGCCTGCTGTCGCCGTCGTCGGCGCTGCTGCCGCTGGCTCTGCTGGCCGTGACCGTGGCCTTTCTGTCGGCCACCCAGGACATCGCCTTCGACGCCTATTGCACCGACGTGCTGCGTAAGGACGAGCGCGGCGCGGGCGCGGCCATCAAGGTCATGGGCTACCGGCTGGCCATGATTGTGTCCGGCGGGCTGGCGCTGATCCTGGCGGACCAATGGCTGGGCTGGGGCTATACCTACATGCTGATGGGCGCGTTGATGCTGGCCTGCGCGCTGGCCACCTTGTGGGCGCCCGAGCCCGAGGTGCTGGCGCCGCCGCCGCGCAGCCTGCGCCAGGCGGTGGCCGAGCCGCTGCGCGAGTTCTTCACGCGGCGCGGCGCGCTGGCCGTGCTGCTGCTGATCGTGCTGTACAAGCTGGGCGACGCGTTCGCCGGCGCGCTGTCCACCACCTTCCTGCTGCGCGGCGTGGGCTATTCGCCGACCGAGGTCGGCACGGTCAACAAGATCATGGGCATCGCCGCCACCGTGGTGGGCGCGCTGGCCGGCGGCATGCTGATGGCGCGCTGGACGCTGTACCGCTCGCTGATGGTCTTCGGCCTGTTGCAGGCCGTGTCGAACCTGGCGTACTGGCTGATCGCCGTCAGCCCGCGCAGCCTGTGGCTCATGGCCGCCGGCGTGGGCCTGGAGAACCTGTGCGGCGGGCTGGGCACCGCCGCCTTCGTGGGCCTGCTGATGGCGCTGTGCCGCCAGCGCTTCTCGGCGACGCAGTTCGCGCTGCTGTCGGCCTTGTCGGCGGTGGGGCGCACCTATCTGGCCGGACCGCTCACGCCGCCGCTGGTTGAGCTGTTCGGCTGGCCGGGCTTCTTCCTGATCACCGTGCTGATCGCCGTGCCCGGCCTGGTGCTGCTGTACCTGCTGCGCGATCGCATCGAGGACATGGTCAGGGGCGGCGACAGCCAATGATCGGGCCGTCGCCGGCGGTGGACCTATTCCCCGGCGGTCAGGCGCACGATCAGCACATCGCTGGGCAGCGACTCCAGCAGTCGTTCGGCCACGCTGCCGATGGCGGTGCGCAGGATGCCGGTGCGGCCGTGCGTGCCGGTGACCACCAGGTCTGAGCGGTGGTTGAACGAATACTCCGATAGCACCGTCTCCGGCTGGCCGCATTCGAGCACCACCTTGGGCCTGGCGCGCTCGGCCAGTTCGGGCGTTTCGGCCAGGAATTCCTTGGAATTCTGTTCCGCCGCCTTGTAGAAATTGCGCGTCACGGCTTCGTCAGGCACGTTCTTGCCCTGGAAGGGCACGTCGTAGGCATGAAACAGCGTCAGGTCCGCCTTGGGCACCAGATACAGCGCGGCGCGCAGCGCCTGCCGCGAGCCGGCCGAGAAGTCGGTGGCCACGAGCACGTCGCGGTAGGGCCGGCGCGGGCGGTTCTTGACGACCAGCACGGGCTGGCGGGCCTGGCGCGCCAGCTTCTCGACCGTGGTGCCCAGCAGCAGCCGGCCCAGGGTCTCGTCGCGCGCCGTGCCGGTGACGATCAGCGAGCAGCCATAGGCGTCGGCGGTTTCCAGGATGCGGGCCAGCGGGTCGCCCGAGACCACCACCACTTCGGTGGAGACGCCCGAAGCCGCCAGGTCCTCGGCCAGTTCGCGTTCGGCCAGCGCCTTGTGATCGGCCGACAGGCGCCGCCAGACGGGGGTGGTCAGCCTGGCGGTGCCGCCGTGCGATTCCATGACGTGCAGCACGATCAGCTGGGTGCCGCGTTCCTTGGCCAACTGCAGCGCCCGGTCCAGCGCGCGGTCGCCCCGCGCGCTCAGGTCCGTGGCCAGAAGAATGGGGCCGGTTTGCTTGGACATAGGTTTTCTCCCGTATTGGGGCCGGGGCAGCGGATCCCGCATCCGCGGTCCGGCCTGTGCCGCCCTCGCGGGCACGCCTTCATTGTCCCGCCGTCCGCCCCGGCCAGGCTTGACCCAGGTCAACGTGTGGACGGCCGCCGACGGATCCGGCCGCTGCGATCCGGTTCCTGGCCGGCGTGCCGGCTCAATACAATGGGAGCCTCGATTTCCTCGGCCCGTTCCATGTTTTTCGATATTTCACCCGTCCTGCTGCATACGCTGTACCTGGTGGCCATCGTGGCGGAAGCCATGACGGCGGCGCTGTCCGCCGGCCGCCGCGACATGGACTGGATGGGGGTCTGCATCATCGCCTGCGTCACCGCGCTGGGCGGCGGTTCGCTGCGCGATGTGCTGCTGGGCCACTACCCGCTGACCTGGGTGATCCATCCCGAATATTTGTGGATGACCGCCGGGGCGGCACTGCTGACGGCCCTGATCGCCCCGGTGATGCGGCGCCTGCGCAGCCTGTTCCTGCTGGCCGACGCGCTGGGCCTGGTGGCGTTCACGGTGATCGGCTGCCAGGTGGCGCAGTTGATGCAGTTGCCGGTGACCGTGGTGATCATCAGCGGCATGATCACCGGCTGCGCCGGCGGGGTGCTGCGCGATGTGCTGTGCAACGAAGTGCCGCTGCTGTTCCGCAAGGAACTCTATGCCAGCGTGTCGGTGGTGACGGGCGCTCTGTACCTGGGCGCGCAGGCGCTCGGGCTGAACGCGAATGCCGCCGTGCTGATCGCCCTGCCCGTGGGATTGGCGCTGCGGCTGCTGGCGCTGCGCTTCAACTGGCAGATGCCCAAGTTCGTGTACCGCGATGATTGGGATTGATCCCGTTCCGGAATGTGTCCATGCTCTGCAACAATTTTCCTATTTGTGTTTCAATAAATTTCGAGTATCTTCTCGCATCTCACACACGCATCACGCAGTAACAAGGGGAGCCGATTGGACGTCAAAGCGCCCGCCACGATTCCGTATTTCCTACAGGAACAGATTCGTGAACTGATAGTGGACGGCACTATCAGGCCCGGGCAGCCCTTGCGGGAACAGGAACTGGAGCAGCGTTTCGGCACCAGCCGCAGCCCCATCCGGGAAGCGTTGCGGTTGCTGGAGTTGAGCGGCCTGGTGACGCATGTGCAGCGCAAGGGATTCCGGGTAACGCTCTATTCCGAAACACAGATACGCCATCTCTATCTGCTGCGCGCGGAGCTGGAGGCCTATTGCATCCGCCAGGTCGCCGAGATGGACGATCTGGCGCCGCTGGTGGCCGAACTGCGCGATTACGAAGAGGTCGTCGCCACCGCCCTGACGCGGCGCGACGTGCGCGCCTACATCGGCGGCCTGCGCGAGTTCTATCTGGCCGGGGCCCGCCATACCGGCAACGCGCCGCTGGCCAGCACGCTGGCCAAGCTGTACGAGCAGGTCGAGCCGCTGCGCTACCTGCTGGCGCGCCAGTCGATGGAGCGGGGCGGCATCCACGGCTATACCTCGGGCATCATCGAGGCCCTGGACGGGCGTGATTTCGAGCGCGCGGCCGAGCTGACGCGCGGCTATGTGCAGGATGTGCTGCCCGGGATCCTGCAGGCCTACCGCCGTGCCTCGGAACAGGATGCCGAGGAACAGGCGCCGCGGCTGCGGCGGGCCTGACCTGGTTCTGCGCCGCCCCTGAGCCTGCCGGACCTGCCCGCGGCAGGTTCCGATCGCGGGTAGCTCAGGCGCGCGGCACGCGCACTTCGATGCCGGCGTCTTCCAGCGCCTGCCGGATGCCGCTGGCGAACACCAGCGCGTTGGGCTGGTCGCCATGGATGCAGAGCGTGTCCGCCTGCACCGCCACGTCCTTGCCGTCCACCGAGCGCACCTTGCCCTCGCGCACCATGCGCACCACCTGCGCCACGGCCAGATCCACGTCCTCGATCATGGCGCCGGGCTTGCCACGCGGCGTGAGCGAGCCGTCGTCCTGGTAGCTGCGGTCGGCGAAGACCTCGTTGGCGGCGGCCAGGCCGATCTCGCGCGCCACGCTCACCAGCCGGCTGCCCGCCAGCCCGTACAGCACCAGCGTGCCGTCCACGTCCTTGACCGCCTGGCAGATGGCCCGCGACAGGCCTTCATCCTTGGCCGCCATGTTGTACAGCGCGCCGTGCGCCTTCACGTGGTGCAGGCGCGCGCCCTGTGAGGCGGCCACGCCCGCCAGCGCGCCGAGCTGGTAGACCACCAGGTCGTAGGCTTCCTGCGGACTGGTCGGGATGACGCGGCGGCCGAAGCCGGACAGATCCTGCAGGCCGGGATGCGCGCCCAGCGCCACGCCCTGGGCCAGGGCGGCGGCCACGGTCTTGCGCATGGTGGCGGGGTCGCCGCCGTGGAAACCGCAGGCGATGTTGGCCGAGCTGACATAGCGCAGCACGGCGGCGTCGTTGCCCATCACCCAGGCGCCGTAGCTTTCGCCCATGTCGCAGTTCAAGTCGATGCTGGGATTCATAGTGGTCTTCCTGGTCCGGAGTGGGGTGGCGCCCGGAGGCGTCGATCGTGTCAGAGCAGCGCGCGCATCGGCGCCAGCGCGTCCCGCAGCTGGGCGAAGGCGCGTTCGCGCTCGACGTCCAGGCGCTGCGCCTCGTCCAGCTCGATCTGCTGGAAACGCAGCTCCTGGCCGGGCAGCGATTGCGCCAGCGCGGGCAGGTCCACCGAGGCGATCTGCGCGATCTTGGGGTAGCCGCCGGTGGTCTGCCGGTCGGCCATGAGGATGATGGCTTCGCCGCCGGAGGGCACCTGCACGGTGCCGAAGCAGGCCGCTTCCGACAGCGTCTGGCGCGGTTGCGCCATGGCCAGCGCGGGCCCCTGCAGCCGGTAGCCCATGCGATCGGACTGCGGGCTGATGCGGAACGCCTGGCCGGCGAAGGCGGCGCGGGAAGCGTCGGAGAACTCATGCCAGTGGCGGCCTGGCAGGAAGCGGATGGTGTCGCGCCGCTTGCCGGCCAGCGTGGCGGGCAGGTAGACGCGGATCTGCCACAGCGCTTCCTGTAGCGCCGCGAGATCGCGCCCGACGTCCAGCGGGGCGTGCAGCGGCAACACGTCGCCACGGGCCAGGGCGCGTCCCTGGAAGCCGCCGAAGCCGCTGCGCAGATAGGTGGTCTCGCTGCCCATCACCAGCGGCAGCGCATAGCCGCCATGCACGGCCAGGTAGGCGCGCGCGCCCAAGGCGGGACGGGCGCCGAAGGCCAGCGTGTCGCCGGGCCGGGCGACCAGCGGCCGGTGCATGGGGATGTCCTGGCCGTTGAGCTGCGCGCCCAGATCGGCGCCGGCCAGCGCGAAACAGGCGGCGGCGTCAAAGCGCAGCGTCGGTCCGGTCAGCGTGATTTCGAGGGTGGCGCGGTCGTCTTCGTTGCCGGCCAGTGCATTGGCCAGCCGGTGCGCGCGCTCGTCCATGGCGCCGGCGGCGGGGATGCCCTGGTGCTGGTAGCCGTCGCGGCCGCGATCCTGGAAGCTGGACAGCATGCCGGGCTTGATCACGGTCAGGCTCATGCGCCGGCCTCGCGCAGCCGTTGGAATTCGTCCTCGGCGATGGGTACGAAGCGCACCGAGTCGCCGGGCTGCAGCAGCGCGGCCGGTTCGCGTGCCGGGTCGAACATGGCCAGCGGCGTGGCGCCGATGATGTTCCAGCCGCCGGGCAGGCGGTTGGGATAGATGACGGTCTGGCGGTTGGCCACGGCCACCGAGCCGATGGGCACCGCGGTGCGCGGCGAGGGCCGGCGCGGGATGTTCAGGCGTTCGTCGTGCACGCCCAGATAGGCGTGGCCGGGCGCGAAGCCCAGCATGAAGACCATGCTGCGCGGTTCGCTGTGCAGCCGGATGATGTCATCGGGCGTCAGGCCGGCCGCGGCGGCGACCTCGGCCAGGTCGGGCCCGTGCTCGCCGCCGTAACAGACGGGGATGTCGATCTCGCGGCCGCCCAGCTCGCCTTCCGGGAGGCCGCCGGCCAGCAGCTGGCCGATGCGCTCGGCCAGCGCGCCATGGCTGGGGCTGTCGGCGCTGGCATCAGGGCGGTAGTGGATCGCCACCGTGCAGAAGGACGGCACCACGTCGGTCACGCCGGGCAGGCGCGCGTCGCGCAACATGCGCGCCGTCGCCAGGCAGGCCCGGCCGATCGCGGCGTCGATCTGGTCGCCGAACGAAATGATCAGGCTGCGGTCCCCCTGCGGTTCGATGCGCCAGGGGGTTTCGGCCGGAGAAGGTGGTGCGGATATTGCGTTCAACGGCACGAAACCTGATTGGAGAGATTATTTGGCGAACAGGGAATCCAGGTTCTTGAAGGCCTTGAATTCCAGCGCGTTGCCCGACGGGTCGAGGAAGAACATGGTGGCTTGTTCGCCGACCTCGCCCTTGAAACGGATGTACGGTTCGATCACGAACTCGGTACCGGCATCGGTCAGGCGCTTGGCCATGTCTTCCCATTGTTCCATGGAAAGCACGGCGCCGAAATGGCGCACGGGCACATTATGCGAATCCACGGCGCTGGTGGCCTTGTGGCCGCACTCGCTGGGCGCCAGGTGGGCGACGATCTGGTGGCCGTAGAAATTGAAGTCGATCCATTCGGGCGAGCTGCGGCCCTCGGGACAGCCGAGCTTGACGCCGTAGAAGGCGCGGGCTTCTTCCAGGTCGCGCACCGGGAAGGCCAGGTGGAACGGCGGCAGGTTGGTCTGAGCGGTCATGCGTAGTCTCCAGGGAGGCTGGGTAGTCGGGAACTCTGCCGGCGCGGCTTGCCGGGAGGCCGCCGGATGTCGGATCCGGCTGGCATCGCGGCGCTCGCGCCTTGGCATGCACGGCTAGTTTAGGTATTGTTTTTTCGATTGAAAAACGATATTTTTTGTGCCTTAGCATCAAAAATATTGATAGTGATCAAAGAGTTCAAGACCTTCATCGCGGTGGCGCGGGACGGTACCTTCACCGGCGCCGGGGCCCAGCTGGGCCTGACTCAGTCCGCCGTCAGCGCGCAGATCCGTCGCCTGGAGGACTACCTGGGCGTGGCGCTGTTCGACCGGGGGGCGCGCGCCGCCGTGCTGAACGCCCACGGGCGCGAGATGCTGCCGCAGGCCGAGGAGCTGGTGGCCATGGCCGAGCGCATGGCCAGCGCCGGCGGCGCGGGGCACGTTAGCGGGTCGTTGCGCATCGGCGCCATCGCCTCGGTGCAGCAGGATCTGCTGGTGCGCGCGCTGGGCCTGTTCCGCGCCCAGTATCCCGACGTGCGCGTGCGCATCGTGCCGGGCGTGTCGCTGTCCTTGCTGGGGCAGGTCGATGCCGGCGAAGTCGATCTGGCCGTATTGATCCGCCCGCCTTTCGCGCTGCCGCCGGAGCTGGGCTGGCAGCCGCTGCTGTCCGAGCCGGTGGCGCTGGCCGTGCCCGCCGCCATGCCCGAGGCGCCGTGGCGCGAACTGCTGGCCACGCAGCCCTTCATCCGCTACGACCGCGCGTCCTTCGGCGGCCGCGTGGTGGATCTGTTCCTGAAGAAGCACCGCATCCGCGTGCACGAGGCCGTGGAGCTGGACGAGATCGAGGCCATCGCCAACATGGTGCGACACGGCCTGGGCGTGGCGCTGTTGCCAAGGTTGCGCCGCCTGGACATGACGGGCCTGCGTCTGCTGCCGCTGGGCGAGGCCGCGTTCCAGCGCGAGATCGGCCTGATCGGGCGGCTGCCGTTCGAACCCGGCAGCATGCGCGGCAAGATCGCCGAATGCCTGTTGGCGGCCGCCGCCGAACCCTGATCCCGGCCGCCAAGAAAAAAGCGCTCCGGATGGGGCGCTTGTGTTGCGGCTGGCGCGGACTACAGCCGGTCGCAGCGGACCGTGATGGGGTGCTGGCGCAGCGTGCTCATCACGAGGTCGTCGACCTGGCCTTCGACGTCGGTGATCACGTAGCCGATCTGGCCCTTGGTCTGCAGCGTCTGGCTGACGATGTTCAGCCCGTGCTGCGCCATCAGGTTGTCCAGCGTGCCCAGCGCGCCCGGCGCATTGCGGTGCACGTGCAGGATGCGCGTGCCCTCGCCGCGCTCCAGGTAGGGCAGCTCGGGGAAGTTGACCGCGCCCTTGGTGGTGCCGGCCTGCAGGAAGCGCACCAGCTTCTCGGCCACCTCGCGGCCGATATTCTCCTGCGATTCCTGCGTGCTGCCGCCGATGTGCGGCGTCAGGATCACGTTGGGCAGGCCGATCAGCGGGCTGTCCAGCGGTTCGTCCGGACCCTTGGGTTCGGTGGGGAACACGTCCAGCGCCGCGCCGGCCAGATGGCCGGACTTCAGCGCCTGGTGCAGCGCGTAGATGTCGACCACGGCGCCGCGCGAGGCGTTGATCAGGATGGACCCGCGACGCATGCGGCCGATGGTCTCGGCGTTCATGATGTTCTCGGTGGACTTGCCACCCGGCACGTGCAGCGTGACCACGTCGGATTGTTCCAGCAGCTCGTTCAGCGAGCCGGCGGCGCGCGCATTGCCCAGCGGCAGCTTGGCTTCCACGTCGTGGAACACCACGCGCATGCCCAGGCCTTCGGCCAACGTGCTGATCTGCGAGCCGATGTTGCCGTAGCCCACGATGCCCAGCGTCTTGCCGCGCGTTTCGAAAGCGCCGGACGCGCTCTTGTCCCAATGGCCCAGATGCACGCGCGCGTTCTTTTCAGGAATGCGGCGCAGCAGCAGGATGGCTTCGCCCAATACCAGCTCGGCGACCGAGCGCGTGTTGGAGAAGGGGGCGTTGAACACCGGGATGCCGCGCTGCATGGCCGTGTCCAGATCGACCTGGTTGGTGCCGATGCAGAAGCAGCCCACGACGCGCAGGTCGGGGTTGTCGGACAGCAGACTGGCGTCCAGGTGGGTGCGAGAACGGATGCCCGCCACCTGCGCGCCCTTCAGGGCGCCGCGCAGCTCGGCCGGCGGCAGGGCCGCGGCGTGCGTGACGATGTCGGTGTAGCCAGCGGCCTCGAAGACGGCTCGGGCGCTGGGGTGGATGTTCTCGAACAGGACGATTTGTGCCATGACTGCCTGGGGAGGGGTGGGGAATGCGTTTGATTGATTGTGGCGCATTTTTGCTGCGGTGCAAGGAGAACCCCCTGGCGCGTTGTGGGTGAATTGTTTCAACGCGCGGATCCCCGGACGCGGCAAGCGCCGTCCCTGGGTGGCCACGGCCCGTCCCGTCCGTGGCCGGCAATGACGAATCGGTCTTAGCGATAGGCCTGGAACACCGTCGAGCCGCCCCGTTTGTCCACCAGCAGCACGTCGTGCGGCGTCTTGCGTCCGCCATATTCCGGGCCATCCATGCCTGGCGAGCCCAGCGGCATGCCGGGCGCCGCCAGCCCGGCGGCTTCGGGTTTCTCCCGCAGCAGCCGGCGCACGTCGCTGGCCGGCACATGGCCTTCGATGGCGTAGCCGCCGACGACCGCCGTATGGCAGGAGCCATGGTCGGCCATGCCGGCATTGCGGCGGATGGGACCGGTGTCCGTGACGTCATGCGTGGTCACGGCGAAACCGTTGTCGCGCATGTGCTTGACCCAGTCTTCACAGCAACCGCAGGTGGGCGTCTTCCAGACCTCCACGGGCGTGGGCGCCTGGGCCGCAGCCAGGCCGGGCAGACCCAGCGCGGCGGCAAGCGCGAGTCGGCGGACGAGAGGGGCGATGGTCATCAATGCTCCTATGATCAAAATTCAACTGCCACTATCCCAGCCCCCCAACCTGGCACGCCGATTATCGGGATGCCGCGGAGCCGGCTTCGCCGGTCCGCAGGCATGCCCCCTGGGGGGAAGCGCGCAGCGCTTCGGGGGGGGGCTCAATCCTTCTAGAACCAGAACCGTATGCCGGCCATGATCGCGGTTTGCGAACGGCCGGCGCCGGCCGCGGATGCATAGTCGGCGGTCTGGCCGAATTTCCGTTCGAAGGATACGCCAACATACGGCGCGAACTGGCGCGTGACCTCGTAGCGCAGCCGCAGCGACAGGGAACCCGAGGACAGGCCGGAGCCGATGCCACGCTCGGGGTCGCTCTTGCCATAGAGGCTGGCTTCGAGTTCGGGCGTGAAGACCAACCGCTGCGTCAGCAGCAGATCGTATTCCGCCTTCAGCCCCAGCGCCGTGCGCCCGGATGGGCCGACATAGCCCGTCGCTTCGAGTTCGATCCGGTAAGGCAGCATGCCTTCGATGCCGAACGCCGCCCAGTTGCGTTTGGGCCCGGTGCCGAAATCGCGGCGCGCGCCCAGCTGCAGGTCCCAGAACGGCGTGATCGCGTGGCTCCAGAGCGCCTCGACGCGGCCGCTGGAGCCGCCGTTGGCATTCTCGGCCTCGCCTTCGCTCTTGATCGTCAGGCGATTGGTCGCCGTGCCGTACCAGAAGCGGCCCTCCCACTCGCGCGCGTTCTGACCGTCGCGGTTGCGCGACCAGCCGAACCGCTCGAGCAGCAGCTGCGCCGCCGGCATGTTGTCCATCATCATCATGTGAGGACGAATGCCATAGGTGTCGTAGCCGCGCGCGTCCGAACCGTCGCTGGATGGCAGGCTGCCCACCGGCGGCGCAGCGGGGGACGGCGCCGCGTCATGGTTCATGCCGGGCATGTTGGAATGATCCATCGCGCCGGATGATGCCGGTGCGGGCGTGGCCGCGCCATGGTTCATGCTGGGCATGCTGGAATGGTCCATTGCACCGGATGGCGCGGGGGCGGGCGTGGCCGTGCCATGGTTCATGCCCGGCATGTTGGCATGGTCCATGCCGCCGGATTGCGCCAATGCGGGGCCGGCCAGGCTGGAGGCCAGCGCCAGCGCGGCACATCGGGCGACGGCGGGAATACGGTTCTGTGTCTTGTGTCGCATCGTCTACTCCACCACGACCGCTCTGAACATGCCGGCCTCCATGTGATACAGCAAATGACAGTGGTAGGCCCACTTGCCGCGCGCATCGGCGCTGACCCGATAGGTCAGGCGCTGCGCGGGGTTGAGCGAAATCGTGTGCTTGCGTACCTGGAAGGCGCCGTCGGCCGATTCCAGATCGCTCCAGAGTCCGTGCAGGTGGATGGGGTGGGTCATCATGGTGTCGTTGACCAGCACGAAGCGCACGCGCTCGCCATGCTTGAGCACGATGGGCTTGGCGTCGGAGAACTTCACGCCGTTGAAGGACCACATATAGCGTTCCATGTTGCCAGTCAGATGCAGTTCGATCTCGCGGGTCGGTGGTGTGTTGTCCGCGGGCTCGACCATGGAGCGCAGGTCGGCGTAGGTCAGCACGCGCCTGCCGTTGTCGCGCAGGCCGACGCCGGGATCGTCCAGCCGGGTCGACACCACGTCGGGCAGCATGGAATTGCCCACGCCGCGTTCGGCGGGGTAGGGGTGCTTGACCTCCACCATGCCGCCCGAGCCGGCGGCGTCGCCATGGTTCATGCCGGACATCGCCGCGTGGTCCATGCCCGGCATCGCGCCATGATCCATGCCGGCCATGCCGCCGCTCATGTCATGGGCCATGCCCATGTCCATCATGGTCAGCAGCTGGACCGGGTCCAGCGCCGGCACGTCGGCCTGCATGCCGGGGCGCGGCGCCAGCGTGGCGCGCGCGTAGCCGGAGCGGTCCATGGCCTGCGAGAAGATGGTGTAGGCGCGGTCCTCGGCCGGTTCGACGATCACGTCGTAGGTCTCGGCCACGGCGATGCGGAACTCGTCGACCTCCACCGGCCGCACGTCCTGGCCGTCGGCGGCCACCACGGTCATTTTCAGGCCGGGGATACGCACGTCGAAGTAGCTCATCGCCGAACCGTTGATGAAGCGCAGCCGCACGCGCTCGCCGGGCTTGAACAGGCCGGTCCAGTTGCCGGCCGGCGTGGCGCCGTTGGTCAGGAAGGTGTAGGTGGCGCCGGAAACATCCGCCAGGTCGGTCGGCGTCATGCGCATCTGTTCCCACATCAGCCGTTCCGACAAGGCCGCGCCCCAGCCCTTGGTTTCGGCCTCGCGCGCCAGGCTCTGCACGCTGGGACGGATGCGGTTGTAGTAGTCCGGCTGCACCATCAGCTTGCGGAACACGCTCATCGGATCTTCGTCGGTCCAGTCGGACAGCAGCACCACGTGCTCGCGGTCGAAGGCGATCGGGTCGCGCCTGCGCGGCTCGATGACGATGGCGCCGTACAGGCCGGTCTGTTCCTGGAAGCCGGAGTGGCTGTGATACCAGTAGGTGCCGCTCTGGCGCACGTCGAAACGGTAGGTGTAGGTCTGGCCGGGATCGATGCCCGGAAAGCTCAGGCCCGGCACGCCGTCCATGTCGGTGGGCAGCAGGATGCCGTGCCAGTGGATGGAGCTTTGCTCGTGCAGCCGGTTGGTGACGTGCAGCGTGACCGTGTCGCCTTCGCGCCAGCGCAGCAGCGGCGCGGGAATCTGGCCGTTCACCGTGGTGCCGACGCGGGTCGCGCCCGTGAAATTGACCGGCGTTTCGCCGATCTCCAGATGGAACTCGGTGCCGCGCAGTTCGGCCGCCTGCCGCGCGGGCTGCGCCAGCGCCGCGCGCCAGCCGCCCAGCGCCGCCAGCGCGCCGCCGGCGGCCAAGCCCTGAACGAAGCGGCGGCGTCCGATGGGAGGGAGTGTGTCTGTCATTTAGTCATCCACGGTGCTGCGCAAAATCCGCAGCGCAGGAACAAGGGTTGTCTCAATGGGATGCCGCGTAGAGGAGCGATTCGCGTCCACGGCATGGTTGCCATGAACCCTGAGCGCCACCGCGGACCCCACCCGTCCCGAGCAGGGCAGCACGGATCCGGCACCGCCGGTCCGTAGCTGCGCCCCTGGGGGAAAGCGCGTGGCGCTTCGGGGGGCTTACATCACAGTGACTGAACCCTTCATGCCCGCCGCGTAGTGACCGGGCTCCAGGCAGCCGAAGGACACGGTGCCGGCCTTGTCGAAGCGCCACACGATCTGGCCGCTCTTGCCGGCGTCCAGCGAGATGGAGTTGGCTTCCTCGTGGCGCATGCCGGGGTCCTTCATCATCATGTCGTAGTGCGCCTTGAGGTCGGCGTCCGTGCCCAGCACCAGTTCGTGGCGGATCTTGCCGGAGTTGCGCACGTTCAGACGCACGGTTTCCCCGGCCTTGACCTCGATGCGGTCGGGGGTGAAGCGCATGCTGTCGGCCATGTCGACGTCCACGGTGCGGGTGGCGCGGGCGGGGTCGCCGGGCTTGCCGATCGAGGCCGCGGCGGCCGGCATGGCGTGGCCGCCATGGCCGCCGCCGTGTTCGCCGGCCGCATGGGCGGGCAGGGCGAGGCCGATGGCCAGAAGCGCGGCGCAGGCGGCGGCTTGGGAGGTGCGGAGCAGATTGCCTTTCACGATGGTCCTTTCTTGCAGGAGTGGCGGTGACGGCAATGTAGAAAAACCGGAGTGACCCGGCTCTGTCGCAAAGATTACTTTTCTGTAATGAAGTCCACCCCCGAAGCGCCGTTGGCGCTTCCCCCTCAAGGGGGCGCCGCTGCGGACCGGCAAAGCCGGATCCGCGCAAAGTGAAGCCCACCCCCGAGCGCTCACGCGCTCCCCCCTCAAGGGGGCGCCGCCGCGGCCCGGCAAAGCCGGCTCCGCGCGGCCCGGCTTGGGGCGGAATTGCCACGATTGACGCACTGGATTTTCAAGGTAACGATGCCGTGGGCTGTGGAGCGTCCGCAAGACGCTTGGGCAGCCGCGACAGATAGATGGCGGGCGCTGGCCTGGTGGTGAACCTGTGGCGCGGCTGTGTTATTGGCGCGTGGGCGGCGCGTCGGCGGCTTGGGGCGTGGCGGCTGGTTTGTCGGTCGGCGCGCGCAGCGTGATGCCGATCACGGTTTCGCCGGCGGTGGAGCGGGCGTCCACGTCGCCGTCGTGCATGCGGGCGATGGCGCGGACGATGGCCAGGCCCAGGCCGTGGCCTTCGGTGCGCGGGGCACGGCCCTGGCCCGCGCGGAAGAAGCGGTCGAAGATGCGGGGCAGGTCGGCGGGGGCGATGGAGGCGCCGGGGTTGCGCACTTCCACGCGCGCGCCGCCGGCGACGGGCTCGCAGCGCAGCAGGATCTCGTGGCCGGCGGGGGTGGCCTTGATGGCGTTGGAGATCAGGTTGGCCAGCGCGCGGCGCACCAGACCGGGATTGGCCGCGACGGCCGCGTCGCCTTCGCAGCGCAGGCGGATGCCGCGCTCTTCCAGCGCGGCGTCGTAGTACTCGGCCACGCGCCGGGCCTCGGCGGCCAGCGAGATCGCGGACAGGTCGGCGGCGCGTTCGCCGCGATCGGCGCGCGCCAGGAACAGCATGTCGTTGACCATGGTCTTCAGGTCTTCCAGCACTTCCAGGTTGGACTCCAGCGCGTCGCGCAGCTCGGCCGCATCGCGCGGCGAGGACAGCATGACCTGGGTGCCGTTGATCAGGGTGGCCAGCGGCGTGCGCAGCTCGTGCGCCACGTCGGCGTTGAAGCCTTCCATCTGCTGGTAGGCCGATTGCAGGCGGTCCAGCGTGCGGTTGAAGGAACGCACGAAATCCTGCAATTCGCGGTCGGTGTCGTGCAGTGGCAGGCGCAGGGCCAGGTTGTCGGGCTGGATGCGCGCCGCCTGTTCCGACAGCCGGCGGGCGGGCGCCATGCTGCGGCGCACGGCCCAGGCTGCCAGCATCACGGTGGCGCCGACCCAGAGCGCGCAGATCAGCAGCAGCGCTGTGCCGTAGGCGTATAGCAGCCGCGCGCCGGCGCCCACGCCCACGGCCACGGTGAGGACGGGGGCGGGGGGGGGGGGCGGGGCGCGGCCGCCCCCCCCCC
>NZ_JBICCO010000112.1:0-20415 GCF_043119405.1 Achromobacter sp. 413638 | reverse complement strand
CCCCCCCCCCCCCCCCCCGCCTGTTCCGGATCAACGGATCAGGAAGCCGGCGCCGACCGGATCGTTCTGGTCGATCACCCAACGTGCCGTGCCCAGGATGCTGGCGGTGCCCTTGACCGTGGGACGGACCGCGCGGGTGCCGTTCAGGTCGACCTCGCCCAGCAGGCAGCCTTCGAAGGTGCCGCTGCCCAGCAGGCCCTCGGAGCGGATCGGCTGGTTCAGGCCAAGTTTGCCGCGGGCCTCGAACATGGCCATCATCGCGCTGGTGCCGGTGCCGCCGGGCGAGCGGTCGAGCTGGCCGGCGCTGAACACGTGCACGTTCTTGTAGAAGGCGCCCTCGATGGTGGGCTCGTGCCAGAACGTGATGAAGTTCAGATTGTTGATATGGGCCTCGGTCGGGTGCTGGATGCGCTGGCGGGCGTTGAGCTGGTCGCGCACGATCAGGCCCATGCGCGACAGCTCGGTGCCATTGTCCGGCGAGATGCGCAGGCCGCAGCGCGACAGGTCGACGATGCCGAAGTAGTTACCGCCCCACACGATGTCGGCCGACAGCGCGCCGTAGCCGGGCAGTTCCACCGGGATATCCTGCGCGGCCACATAGGCCGGCACGTTCTCGAAGCGCGTCCACAGCACCTGCTCGCCTTCCGAGGCGACTTCCGACACGACCAGGCCGGCGGTGGTCTCGAAGCGGATGCGGGTGATGCCGTCCGGACCGCGCGGCACCAGGCCGTTGGCCACCATCGCCATGCTGACCGCGATGGTGCCGTGGCCGCACATGTGCGAGTACTCGGTGCCGTCGATATAGATCAGGCCGGCGTCGAACTCGGGGCTGGACGGCGGCGTCAGGAACACGCCGAACATGTCCTTGTGGCCGCGCGGCTCGCGCATCAGCGCCTTGCGCAGCCAGTCATAGCGCTGTTCCAGGAAGGCGCGCTTTTCCAGGATGGTCGAGCCGGCGGGATAGGGGATGCCGCTGTGGACGATGCACAGGGGCTCGCCCTCGGTATGGGTATAGATGACGTCGAACGCGTCTTGCTTGCGCATGGCGTGTGCTCCAGGCTGGGGGGTAGGGTAAGGGTTCATTGGCCGCGTTCGGACAGCATGTCCAGCCCGACGGTCAAATCGAGGATGACGATGGCGATCACCGCTGCCGCGATCGTGGCGCCCGAGACGGCGGCGATGGTCGGATCGATCGTGTACTGCACGTAGTTGAAAAGCTTGACGGGGATGGTGTTCAGGTCCGCCGTGGTGTTGAAGATCGACAGCTCCACGTTGATCCACGACGAGATGAAGGCGAAGATCGATCCGGTCACGATGCCGGGCCGGATCTGCGGCAGCGTCACCAGGAAGAAGGTGGTCCAGGGACTGGCGCCCAGGTCCGCCGAGGCTTCCTCCAGCGCGCGCTGCTCCGGCGTAAGCAGGCCCAGCGTGGCGCGCAGCACGAAAGGGGCGATGATGACGACGTGGCCGATCAGCAGGGACAGGAAGCTGCGCGTCAGGCCGAAATACGCGCCGTACTGCAGCAGCGCCGCGCCCAGCACGATGTGCGGCAGGACCAGCGGTGACATCAGCACCGACGACAGCGCCGCCTTGCCCGGGAATTCGTGGCGCGCCAGCGCCAGGGCGGCGGGCACCGTAAGCAGCACCGCCGCCGCGGTGGCGGCCAGCGCCAGCACGGTGCTGGTGGCGAAAGCCGCCGCGTAGCCGGGCTCGGCCAGCATGGCGCGATACCAGTCCAGCGTCCATCCCTGCGGCGGGAAGGCCAGGTAGGGCGTGGCCGTGAAGGACGCGCCCAGGATCACCAGCAGCGGCAGGGCCAGGTAGGCGAGCACGCCCAGGGCGGACAGGCGGATCAGGCAGCGGGCGATCATCGTGCGCCTCCGGGCGGAACGGCGGCGCGGTTTGCCAGCGCCACCAGGATCAGGGTCAGGACCAGCAGCACCATGCTCAGCGCGCCGCCGTAGTGGAAGTCGAACACCGTGCTGTACTGCTGGAAGATCAGCATGGACAGCACCGTGACGCGCCCGCCGGACAGCAGCGCCGGCGTCACGTAGGCGCTGACCGCCAGCGTGAAGACGATGATGGCGCCGGATATCACGCCCGGCAGCGTCAGCGGCCAGGTGACGTGCACGAAGGTGGCCGCGGGGCTGGCGCCCAGGTCCGCCGAGGCCTGCTCGCAGGCCGGGTCGACGCGCGCCAGCGCATTGCCCACGGCCAGCACCACGAAGGGCAGCAGCACGTAGACCATGCCGATCAGGATGCCCAGCTCCGCGCCGATGAAGCGCACCGGACGGTCGGCGGCGCCGGTCGCCATCAGCGCCTGGTTGATCAGCCCGTTGCGGCCCAGTAGCACCATCCAGCCGAAGGCGCGCACGATGTTGCTGGTGAACAGCGGCACCACCAGCAGGATCACGCAGGCCCGACGCCATGCCCGCCAGCGCACCACCCGCACCAGATACCAGGCCAGCGGATAGCCCAGCGCCACGCAGATCAGGGTGGTGTAGAAGGCCAGCCGGAACGTCACCAGGATCACGTCCCAGTGGTACTGATCCGCCAGCACGCGCAGGTAGTTGGCCGGTGTCAGGGCGGTGCCCGACGGGCCGCCGGTGATGCTGGCCAGCGCCACCACGGCCAGCGGGGCCAGGAAGAAGGCCGCGAAGAACAGCGCGGGCGCGGCCAGCAGCAGGGCGGGCGCGCGCAGGGAGCGGCGCGTCATGATTGTCCGCCGATCAGGTGCAGGTCCGTGGCCGCGAAGGCCAGCGTGGCGGCGTCGCCCGCGCGCAGCCCCGCCGGCGCGGCGCCGCCGTGCCGCGCCACCAGCGTCTGTCCGTCCACGTCCACGTGGATCATGCAGTGGCTGCCAACGTTGATCACGTCGCGCACCGTGCCGCTCAGCGCGCAGTCCGCGCCGGGTCCGTCCTGCACGAGGCGCAGGTCTTCCGGACGCAGCAGCGCCAGGCCGCTGGCCGGCGCGTCGCCGGCCGCGCGCGTCACGCGCAGGCCCTGCGCCTGCAGCCGCAACGCGCCGCCCGCCTCGACGGCGTAGGGGATCAGGTTGGCGTCGCCGATGAACTCGGCCACGAAGCGCGAGGCCGGACGCCGGTAGATGTCGGCGCCCGCGCCGGCCTGTTCGATGGCGCCGGCGCGCATCACGACAATGCGGTCGGCCATGGTCATGGCCTCTTCCTGGTCGTGCGTGACAAAGACGAAGGCGATGCCCAGCCTGGCTTGCAGGTGCTTGAGCTCCAGCTGCATGCGCTTGCGCAGCTTCAGGTCCAGCGCCGACAGCGGCTCGTCCAGCAGCAGCAGCTTGGGCCGGTTGACGATGGCGCGCGCCAGCGCCACGCGCTGCTGCTGTCCTCCGGACATCTCGCGCGGGTAGCGCGGACCGAACTCGGCCAGGCCCACCATGTCCAGCGCAGCCCGCGCGCGCTCTGCGGCTTCGGCCCGCGACGCGCCCTGGCGGCGCGGGCCGTAGGCCACGTTGTCCAGCACGCTCATGTGCGGGAACAGAGCATAGTTCTGGAACACCGTGTTCAGCGGGCGATGATGGGGCGGCAGGCGGCTGACGTCGCGGCCTTCGATCAGGATGCGGCCGGCATCCGGCGTGAGGAAACCGGCGATCGAGCGCAGCAGCGTGGTCTTGCCGCAGCCGCTGGGGCCCAGCAGCGCGACGAACTCGCCCTGGTTGATGGCCAGATCGATGCGGTCCAGCGCCTGGTAGGCGCCGAAGCGCGTCGACACGCCTTCTATGGATAGCAAAGCGGACATGGCGGTTCCTGCATTCAGCGCTTGCGGGCGACCTGGCGGTTCCAGGCCTCGGTGACTTCGGCGCGGCGGCTGTTGATCAGGTTCCAGTCGAACAGGCTCAGGTTCTGCACCGAGCCTTCGGCGCCCCAGGGCAGCTTGCGCGCCACGTCGGGCGGCACCTGGGTGTTCCTGACGGCCGGCCCCAGGTAGAGCCGCTGCGCCAGGCAGGCCGCGGCCTGCGGCGTGAGCGCGGTATCGATGAAGCGCTGCGCGGCGGCCTTGTTCGGCGCGCCCTTGACCAGGTGCAGCCGGGCGTCGGTGGCCCAGGCGCCTTCCTTGGGCACGGCGAAGCCGATCGGCAGGCCCTTGTCGATCAGGTCCCAGGCGCCCACGTTGAAATGCGCGCCGATCACCGCTTCGCCGCTCTGGTAGGCATTGGTGGCCGCACCCGAACTGTCGAAGTACAGCGCCGTGTCCAGCGTGGCGAGCTTGGCGTAGAGCGGGGCCAGGTTGGACGGATCCACCGACCAGACGCGCGCCAGGAAGAACACGAAAGGCACGCCCGAGGAATTGGCGGGCGAGGGCAGGGCCACCGCGCCGGCGTATTCGGACCGCCACAGGTCCTTCCAGCTGGCCGGCGGCTGCTTGACCTCGCGCGTGTTGTAGACGATGCCCAGCGAGTAATAGCCGGAGCTGACCGCATAGGCGGCCCCGTCCTTGCGATACACGCCCTGGTCGATCACGTTTTTCAGGTTCGGGATGGCCGCCGGGTCCAGCGTGTCCAGCACGCCCGCCTGCTCGGCCAGCTCGCTGATGCCGCCGTCCAGCCAGGCCACGTCGATGGTGGGCGCGGCCTTCTGCTGCTGGAGCTTGGCCAGCGTCGTGGTCGAGGTGCCGACCTCGGGCGATACCTGCACGCCGGTCGCCTGGGTGTAGGGCTCGGCGACGCAGGCGCGGAACGCGTCTCCCCAGTTGCCGCCGTACCAGGCGACGGTGATCTTCTGCTGCTGCGCGCCCGCCAGCGGGGCCGTGATCAGCCCCGCGGCGAGCAAGGCGGCGCCAACGGCGCCGCGGACGAATGTTGCCATGTCGGATTCCCCTTGTCGTTTGTCGATCCGTGATCTGGACACTGTCTAGCCACATCCGCATCTTGGTGGATGCCCGGGAAAACCAGCTTGAAGGCGCGGGACATAAATTTGAATAATTGCGTCATGCAGCCGCCGCTTTCCGCCCCAACCGAGCCCGTTCCCTATGAAGACGATGCCGATGTCCCGGCTCGGGGAAAACCCGCGCTCGCGGTTGGCATCGTGTTGCTGGACCAGTTCACGCTGGCCGCCTTCGCGGGTTTTGTCGACGCCTTGCGCCTGGCCGGCGATCACGGCGGACGCAGCCGGCAGATCCACACGTCCTGGCGGGTGATGAGCTGGGACGGCAAGCCGCGCTGCTCCAGCGCGGGCCTGACCATCGACGTGGCGGCGGGCCTGCCGGACGATCCCGAGCAGTTCGACTACGTGGCGGTATGCGGCGGCAATGACTACATCAACGGGCGCATGCCCGAGCCCTTGCGGGACTGGCTCCGGCTGGCCGCCGAGCGGCGCGTGCGGCTGCTGGGCATCTGCACCGGCACTTTCGCGTTGGCGCAGGCCGGCGTGGTCGGGCCGCGCACGGTCTGCGTGCACTGGAACGTGCTGGAAGCTTTTCGCGAGCGCTTTCCGCAGACCCGCGCCGTGGTGGACCGGCTGTTCATCGACGAGGGCGACCTGATTTCCTGCGCGGGGTCGACCGCCGCGATCGACCTGGGCCTGTACCTGGTGGCGCGCCATTGCGGCCGCGACAAGGCGCAACAGGCCATGCGCCACATGATGCTGCAGGGCGTGCGGCCGGCGCGCGTGCCGCAGGCGCATTTCCGCAGCGATCTCTCCGGCATCCAGGATCTGCGCGTCAGGCAGGCCGCGCATTTCATCGAGCAGCGCATCGACAATCCGCCGCCGCTGGACGCCATCGCCCGTTATGTCGGCGTCGGGCGCAGGCAGCTGGAACGGGCGTTCCGCCTGGCCACGGGTTTATCGCCGATGGCTTTCCAGCGCCAGTTACGCCTGGAATATGGCTGCTGGCTGCTGCTGAACAAGCCCAGCAGCATTACCCAGGTTGCGCTGGATTGCGGTTTTGCCGACGGCGCGCATTTCTCGCGCGACTTCCGCGCGCATTTTGGCGTATCCCCGCGTCAATATCTGCAATCCGGGGCGGCCGTCGCGCGCGAACCCGATTCCGTGGGCGGTCTGGCGACAGTCTGAATCAATCGGGTTTTACCTGGGGCGCATGCCGGTTGCTCGCCGGCATATACGGGGCGCATCCGTGATAACCCTGGGAAATTAATGCGCTTTCAGCTTTCCGCAAGACTCGCGCGGCGGGTTTCCCTATTTTTGTAACCCGTTGATATTTTTTTGGAAACCGCGCCCTGGAAAATATTGAGAATGGCGCCTTTTTGAGATTAAATATTTTCGACTGGATACATTCTGCTGTTTTTTGTTTTCAGTAGACCTACCGTCATCGCGGGGATGGCGGAAAACGTAGGCGGCCTGTGGCGCGGCGCGGCGCGCACAGCCGGATCGCGGGCGCGCAGACGGTTTTCCTGATTGTTTTGCGGTTGTTTGTCGGTGTCAGCAGTTTCGTCCATCCCTCGCTGGAGGCGTCATAATGCATTGGCTTACCCTCAACCGCCTGCTCCGCGCCGAACGCGGCATGCAGAAAGCGGATCTATACGGTCAGATCGCGGCAATTCACAAAGCCCAGGCAGTCATCGAGTTCGATCTTCAGGGTCATGTCCTGATGGCGAACCAGAATTTCCTGGACACCATGGGTTATTCCCTGGACGAGGTCCTGGGACAGCATCACCGCATGTTCATACGTCCGGAAGAACGTGATTCCGCGGCCTACGCAGAATTCTGGGACAAACTGGGACAGGGCGCCTACGACTCCGGCCGTTATCGCCGCGTGCGCAAGGACGGCACCGATATCTGGCTGCAAGCCACCTACAGTCCGATCTGTGACAAGCGCGGTCGCCCGTTGAAAGTGATCAAGTACGCGACCGACGTCAGCGAACAGCAGCAGCGGCAGGCCGATTTCGAAGGCCAGCTGGCGGCGATTTCGAAAGTCCAGGCGATCATCGAATTCGAGCTGGACGGCACGATACTGCGCGCCAATGAGCTGTTCCTGGATGCCATGGGCTACCGCGCCGACGAAGTCGTCGGCCGTCATCACAGCATGTTCGTCACGCCGGAGGAGGCGCGCGGCGCCGCCTACCAGGAATTCTGGCGCAAGCTGCGCGAAGGCCGCCATGACGCCGGACAGTATCTGCGCATCGGCAAGGGCGGCCGGCAGGTCTGGATCGAGGCCAGCTACAACCCCATCCTCGATGCCGAGGGTCGGCCTTTCAAGGTGGTCAAGTACGCCACGGACATCACCAAGCGCTTCACCGCCGCGCAGACGCTGCGGGTCACGGTGCAGGGCTTGACCGAGAATGCCGAACGCGCGTCCCAGGCCAACACGCTGGCGCAGGATGCCTGCAAGGTGGCCGAAGAGGGAGGCCGCACGGTGCAGGACGTGGTGCGCACGATGTCCGCCATCACCGACAGCTCGCGCCGCATTTCCGAAATCATCGGCGTGATGGACGGCATCGCCTTCCAGACCAACATCCTGGCGCTCAACGCCGCGGTCGAGGCGGCCCGGGCCGGCCCGCACGGCAAGGGTTTCGCCGTGGTCGCGGCCGAGGTGCGCAGCCTGGCGCAGAACAGCGCCGCGGCGGCCAAGGAGATCAAGGGGCTGATCACCACGTCGGTGGAGCAGATCCAGGCGGGAGCGGTCCAGGTCCAGTCGGCCGGCAGCACCATGGATGACATCGTCACGTCGTCGCACCGGGTCACCGAGATCATGGGCGAGGTGGTCCAGGCATCGCTGGCGCAGTCGTCCAAGCTTGGCGACGTGACCGAAGACATCACTGCGATGACCGCCGACGCCGCCCAGGTGCTCAGGCAATCGACGGCCGAGCGCGAGGTGCGGCCGGTCTCCGTGGTCAAGCCGGTGGCGCAGGGCGTGCGGGCGCGCCCCGCGGCCAATACGCCCATGCCGTCCAAGCCGGTGCTGGAGTACGTCCGCTACTGAGGGGCGCGGCAGGCGGACGGCGGGATGCGCTATAAAGTGCGTCTTGCCTGAACTTCGCGGGCCCGGGCGGCAAGATCGCCGACCGGGCCTGCCGCCATTGCCACGCCCATGACCGAATCCGAAGCCCTGGCCCTTGCCTCGCACCGCCATTACAAGGGCGGTCTGTACCGCTATGTGGGCGAAGCCCGCCATTCCGAAACCCTGGAAACCATGGTGGTGTACGAACACCTGTGGCCGCATGCGCGCGGCCTGTGGGTGCGGCCGGCGGATATGTTCTTCGGCCAGCTGGCCGACGGTTCGCCGCGCTTCGCGCCGCTGGACGCCAAGTGAGCGGCGCGCGGGCCTTGCCGGCGCCCCTGGCCGCCGCGCTGCATGCGCTGCGCGGCCCCTTCGTCGTGGCCGACCTGGAAACCACCGGCCTGTCCACCGCCAGTTGCGAGATTCTTGAAATCGCCGCGGTGCGCGTGCAGGCCGATGGCGTTTGCGAGCGGGAATATGCGCAGGTGGTACGCACAAGGGGCCGAGTGCCGCCGTTCATCAGCCAACTGACCGGCATCACGCAGGCCGAAGTGGACCGGTTTGGCATCCCCGTGAGGCAGGCGTTCTCGTCCTTCCTGGATTTCGTCGAGGACCTGCCGGTGTTCTTTCACAACGCCTCGTTCGACCGACGCTTCCTGGCGGCCGCCTCGGACCAGACCGGGCTGGCCTTCGCCAACCCGGTGCACTGCACGCTGGCGCTGGCGCGACGCGCCTGGCCGGAACTGCCGTCCCATAAACTGGATATCCTGGCCCGTCACGTGGGCGCGTCGGATCCGACGCACCGCGCCCTGGCCGATGTGTGTACGACCGTGGCGGTGGCGCTGGCCGCCGGGGCCAGGCTGGCGCGGGCTTGATGCCCGCCCGATGACTGCGGGAGCGCGACATGAGCGATTTGCGGGAGATCACGGCGGCGGTGCGCCGATTCGCCGAGGAACGGGAATGGCAGCCCTTTCATACGCCCAAGAATCTGGCGATGGCCCTGGCCGGCGAGGCGGGCGAGCTGCTGGCCCTGTTCCAGTGGCTGACCGCCGAAGAGTCTCGCGGCCTGTCGCCGGCGCGCCTGGCCGAGGTCGCCGACGAGATCGCCGACGTGCAGATGTATCTGGCGGCGCTGGCCGATCAGCTGGACATCGACATCGCCGGCGCGGTCTCGGCCAAGATGGCCAAGAACGCGCTGAAGTATCCGGCGGATCGTTTTCGCGGCAGCGCGCGCAAGTATGACGATCCGCCCGAAGCGGACTGAACGCTACAGGACTTTCTGCTCGTGATGCACCTGGGGCGGCTCGACGAAGAAGCCTGCCACGAGCTTGCGCCATTCCTGGAAATCGGTGGATTCGCGGAAGTCCACCATGTGGTTTTCCACGGTTTCCCAGTCGACCACGAGCGTGTAGCGCTGCGGTTGTTCGATGCTGCGATAGAGCTGCATGTCGTGGCAGCCGCGGGCGCGCAGGAACAAGGGCCTGGCTTGGGCCACGCCGGCCTCGAACAGCGCCTCCTGGCCTTCACGGACGTGAATGCTGGCGATCTCCTGGATCATTCTGGGTCTCCGTAGGAATGGTGCCGGGCGCAATCCCGCCGGCCGGAGTAGTATGGCTGAAAAACTCCGCACGCGTCGCCCGATGGCAGGCGCGCCAACCCCGTTCCGGCCCCACCGATGACCCGAGTCGCCACCTTGCCGCGCCTCATCGCTGTCCGACTGCTGTGGTATGCGGCTGTCGGTGCGGTTGCGCTGCTTGCCTTCAAGTTGCACACGCAGTTCGGGGCAGATGTGCTGCTGACGGCGATCGCCGCCTACGTGCCCTTGTCCCTGTCGTTCCTGCCCGTCCTGGCCTGGCTGTGCGGTCGCCGCCGCGAATCCGGACGAGCGGACGCGCAAGCCGCGCCGGGTTGGCCGGGATACCTGGCCGCCGCGACCGGCATTGTCATGCTGGCCGGCTATCATGTGGCGGCCGCGCCGTACCTGGCCGAATGCGGCATCCTGCTGCTGCTGGCGGCAGCCGATCTGTGGCTGGTTCGCAAGGAGTCGGCGTACTTCCTGGCCCTCGCCGGCTGACATTCCCTTTCCCGGCCAGATTCTCTCCCGACGCTTCCGACGCCGTGCCCGCCGCCCTCGCTTCGCGACGCCATGACCTGGACTGGATACGCGCCGGCGCTTTCGCGCTGCTGATCTTCTATCACCTGGGCATGCTGTACGTGCAGGGATGGGGATGGCATGTCAAGAGCCGCTGGACCACGCCAGCCCTGCAGGCGCCGATGCTGCTGCTCAATCCGTGGCGGCTCACGCTGCTGTTCTTCGTATCCGGCGCGGTTTCCGCCCACGCCTTGCGCAAATTCGGCGCGGCCGGCTTCGCGCGCGAGCGCAGCTACAGGCTGGCGCTGCCCTTGCTGTTCGCGATCTTCGTGGTCGTGCCTTTGCAATCGTATGCGGAGTTGTGGCACAAGGTCGACTACCGCGGCGATTTCCTGACGTTCTATGTCGAGCGCTACCTGACCTTCGGCAACCTGGCGCCGATCTACGGGCCCGAGGCCGCGGGTTTCTATCTGCCGACCTACAACCACATGTGGTTCGTGCTGTATGTGCTGGCCTACGCGCTGGTGGCGGCCACCATGCTGGCCGCAGCGCCGCGCCGGCTCACGCAGGCTTGCGCGCGCTGGACGGCGGGCGTTGGCGCCTGGGCCTTCCTGATCATGCCGGTGGCGGCGCTGGGCCTGAGCCGCGCGTGGCTGGGACGCGCCTATCCGGAAACGCATCTGCTGGTCAATGATTGGCATGCCCATTTGCACTATGGCCTGGCTTACGCGCTGGGGCTGGCGACGGCGGGCGCCGGCCGTCTGTGGCCGGAACTGGTCCGGTTGCGGCGGCTGATCCTTGCCCTTGCCCTGGCGTGTTTGGCGCTGCGGCTGATCGTGGTGCTCAAGCTCTGGCCGGCCTTGTCCGCGTCCGTCTGGGGCGAGGCGTTTGCACGTGAAGCCTATGCCTGGACCGTCATCTGCGTCATTCTGGCCTATGCCCACGCTGGCCTGGATCGCGACAGCGCCTGGCGTGCGCCGATCAATCAGGCCATTTTCACGTTCTACCTGTTTCACCAGACCTTCATCATAGGCGCCTGGTGGCTGGTGCAGCGCTGGCAGCCGGGACCGGTGCTGGAACCCGCGCTGGTCATGCTGCTGACGCTGGCGGGATGCTGGGCGGCCTATGCGCTGGCGCTGCGCAGCGGTCCGCTGCGACCGTGGTTGGGGCTGAGGCCCTTGCCTGCTGCGGCGCGGGTCCGAGCCGAGACGGCGTAGTCCGCTGGTTTGCGCGTTGCAGCACCTGCTGCTTTTGTCGGCGCCGGCTGACAAACAGCCTAACGCGCATCTGCCATCCACGGACCCGCATGCGCGCTAGGCAAGGCGGGCGAGTCGCGCGGCTGCTTTGCCCTCCATAGTGCTGAGCCGCTCCGGCGGATCAGGCCAAGCCGCCCTCCATTCATCCTCCATATGCATGGCCCGCGCATCCGCACGCGCAAGATGCCCGCAACTTTGGCGAGATTGTGGCGTGCTTGCGCATGGCGCCAGCCGGACGGTCCGCCGTTTAACCGATATCGACACACTTTGGACGGCGCAATCATTCCGTACCAATACGAAAGTTCCACGCGTCCTGCCGCGGCATGACGGGACTGCTGGAGAAGTAAAGGTCCGCGCCGGTCGGCCACCGGCAGCCTGTACATCCGTATCCACGGATCAGGAGGAGCTCAAATGAAAAAGCTCGCAGCAGTCGCAGTCCTGTCGATGTGCGCCGCTTCCGCGTACGCGGCGGGTCCCGGACCCAGCGTATCCATCTCGGGTTATAGCGGGAACATCCATGGCACCGTGTCGTCCGTGTCGACTGGCAGTTCGGTGGTTTCCACCCAGGTCAACGGCTACGGTTCGTCCAGCCAGACCTCGTTCGGCGAAACGGGCGGCGTGGCGCAAGCCAGCGGGTCGTTCAGCCACAACGGCATCGAAACCGTCACCAGCACGCGGCAATACGCCACCAGCGATACCTACGGCCACGTGAGCGGCAATGCGCCGATCATGGTGGGCGACAGCATCGCCAATGGCGGCGCCACGTTCGAGAAGACCGACACGAACGCTTCCGCCACGGGATCGTTCCATGCGGCGACTTTCGGCGCGACGGCGTCGATCCAAGGGATCGGAGGGATTGGCCACTTCCAAGGGTTCAACCACTGAGCCAGCGTTCCGGACGGCTTCGGCCGTCCGGGCAAGGGGACATCATGAAGACCATTGTTCTTGCCCTATCCCTGTCGCTCGCGGCGTTCTCAGCCACGGCGCAGACCAACAGCGCCTCGTCGTCCACCACGTCCGCGACCTCGGGCGCGACCAACGCCGGCAACACGCAAGGCATCACGTTCAATTCCAAATCCGACGCTTCCGGCACCTTGCGCACGGCGCCCGCCATGGGTGGGCAGAGCTTCTACGGCTCGTTCTCTTCGGACAGCTGCATGGTGTCGGCGGGCGGGGGCGGCTCGGTCGTCGGCTTCGGCATGAACGTCGCGTTCCCGATCGAGGATCAGAAGTGCAGCCTGCGGCGCAACTTCGAACGCACCATGCAGGCGGCGGCGTCCACCAAGGATCCCGACCGCTCGCGCCGGCTGGAAACCGCGGCCATCGACATTCTGTGCCAGACGGACGATCGGACCAAGGCCGCGCTGGTGGCGCAGGGCTTGTGCACCAATCCGGCCTTGACCACGGCAGATCACCGCTTCGACAATTCCGCCGTGGCGCAGACCTCGACGCCGGCCGCCGCACCGCCCGCCTCGCCGGCCGCGCTCGCGCCCACGCCGCAGACGCCTGTCGCCCAGGCTTTCCCGGTGCAATCGGTGCAGAGCGGCGCCATGAATTCGCCGCCCTTGCGTAACCCGCGCCTGGATCGGCAGGGCATGCTGGATATGTACTCGCCGGGCTGACGCGCGTGGGCAGCGGACCCGGCGGCTAGGACGTGGCGGGCGGAGCCGCCAGGCCCGGCGCGTCCACGGTCCGGGCCGGCGGGGTGGGGGCAAGCAGCACGGTGGTCGGCGATGACACCTCCAGTCCCGCCTCGCGCAGGCGACTCAGCACCGTGAACAACAGTGCGCTGCGCACGCCATAGGCCGCGCGCGGCGATGAGACGTAGCCCTTGGCGTTGAAGATCAGGTTGCCGCCATCCAGGCCATCCAGGAAGACATTCGGCGCGGGCGTGGCCAGGATATCGGCGTGGTCGGCGAAGGCTTGCAGGATGGCGTCGCGGGCGCGTTCGGCGTCCGTCGACAGGGGCATGGGCAGCTTGATCTGCACCAGGCCCAACGGGCTGGAGCGCGTCACGTTGCGCACGGTCTTGGTGATGAATTCCGAATTCGGCACGATCACGGTCGAACGGTCGCTCATCTGGATTTCGGTCGCGCGGACGTTGATGCGCAGGATGTCGCCTTCCACGCCGCCCAGCGAGACCCAGTCGCCGACCTGGACAGGACGTTCCGCCAGCAGGATCAGGCCCGACACGAAGTTCTGCACAATGGCTTGCAGGCCGAAACCGATACCCACGGACAAGGCGCTGGCGATCCAGGCCACCCGTTCCAGTCCGATGCCGGCGGCCGACAGAGCCAGCGCCACCGCCACCACGAAGCCGGCATACCCGAACAGCGTGACCGCCGACAGCTGCATGCCCGGATCCAGTTCCGTGGTGGGCAGATAGCGGTTGGACAGCCAGCGCTTGAGCATCTTCACGCCCAGCAGGGCCAGCGCCAGCACGATGAGCGCCTGCAACACGGCGCCCGGATGAATCTGCGCCTCGCCGATGGCCAGTCCCTTGCGCAGCTGGTCGAAGCGCTGCAGCAGGTCGGTGGGGCCTTCGCCGAATGGCGCCAGCAGCAGCGTGATGGTCAGCAGTCCCACTGCCACCCGGCCGACGCCGGACAGCAGCACGGCCGCCTGGTCGCGCAGGGTGGGCCGGGCCTTTTCGCCGGTCTCGGGTCGGGGCGAGCTTAGCAGCGAACTGAAGACGTCTTCGATCAGCGTGGACGCCAGATAGCCCGAGGCCAGCACGATCAGCACCCACAGGACCTGCTTGGCCAGGAAGTTGGCGATTGCGACGTAGCCCGCGAGCAGGCTGCCCAGGCTCACGATCAGCACGGCCCAGGCGATGCCGGTCAGCGCCGGCACCCAGGCCGGAATGGTGGCGTCTTCCTGTTTCCGGGCCTGGCGGCGCAGCTTGCGGCCGATGGCGAGCGCGGTCGCCATGGTGGCCATGATCAGGGTGGACACGATCCCGGTCAGCGTGATGGTGGTGGTCAGGCTGGTGTTCAGCAGCACCGTCAGGCGTTCGGCCAGCCAGATCAGCACGATCAGCGCGCCCATCGTTGCCGGCACCCAGCTCAGCCTCTGCGCCACGGCATCGCTGATGGGCGGCAGGCGCCAGGACGGATGGCGGGCCGACAGCAGGGCGCTGCCCAGCCCCGAGGTGTAGCCGCCGAAAAAGACCGTGATGACCATCGCGGCCAGCAGGTTGGAGGTGCTGTCGGACAGCTGTGAATTCCAGTCCAGGCCGACATGGACCAGCACGGCGATGAGGCCGGGCGTGGCGGTCGACAGCGCCACCTGGGCTGCTGCCAGCGCCGATCGGCGCAGGCGTCCTGGCGGCACGCGGTTCGCGGTCAGTCTGAGCAGCGCGCGGCCGATCCCCATCCGCAGCGCGATCACCAGGGCGGCAATGCCCGCCAGCAGCAGCCAGCCCCAGGCGGGTGTCTGCTGCACGGCTTCATAGAGATCGTCTCGCAGCGTGCTGAGGCGTTCCAGGTCGCGCGGAAGCTCGCCCTTGAATTCGTTCCAGAACTGTCCGGACAGGAAGGCGTCGCGGCGCTCGCCCAGGCGGGCCTTGAACTGCGTGCGCAGCTGCGCCGATACCTGCTCGGCGGTCTGTCCCGCGTCCACGGACAGCAGCTTGGCGAGCTTGATCTGTGCGTCCAGCCCGCGCCGGCTGGTTTCCAGGCTCAGGCGCTGGGCGGCGACGTCGGGCGCTTCCTTGCTGCCTTCCGGGGGCGCGCCCAGCTCGTTCAGTCTGGCCGCCACGCTGGCCAGCTGCGGCGCCAGGGTTTCGGCGGCGGCCTCCGCCTTGGCCTGGATGTCCACCGCCGTGCCATAGAGCTGCTGCAGATTGGCATCGTCGGCTTCGTTCGCGATGCGCTTGCGCATGTCGTCGATCTGCTTGCGGGCGCTGGCCAGGTCAGCCTCGATTTCTGCCGGTGTGCCCGGCGTCGCGGCATGGGCGGCGGCGGACCATGCGCCCGACAGCAGCAGCGCCATGGCCAACGCCAGTGATGCGAGCAGGGCGGACGCGCGCGAGCGGCCGGCGCGCGTCAGGGGCAGGGAGGTGTTCGGAAACATAAAGGGTTTGATGAGCGGCTTGCGCCAGGGGAGGCCAGCATAGCAAGGCCGGGGCCGGCGGCTGCAACAAAATTGCGAGCCTGTTTCTTTTATGTGACAGGGGGGATGGTGGAATCGGCCGGTCCGCTTTGTCGGGGTGAGCATCTTCCGCCTTGGCGTTCGCGTGGGGCGTACGGGACTGGGCCTATCCCGGGAGCGGTTCTCGTTTCGCCGCGGGTGGTTCGCCATGTCGAGGTCGTCCCGATTTTGGCCTCCCTAGCACTTCGTCACACACTTCCAGCCAGGCGCGGGCGGCGTAGGACAGGTAGCCGGACTGCTGCCAGATGTGGCCGACCTCCCATTGCAGGCCCGACTTGGCCAGTTTCGCCGTGCTCAGGCCGCGCGTCTTCATGCGGCCCATCAGCGGTTCGGGCAGCAGCGCGACGCCCAGGCCGACCGAGGCCATCGCCACCAGGAAATCCCAGTGCGCGCTCTGGGCCGCGATGGCGGGCTGCATGCCGGCGTCGGCAAAGGCCTGGCGCAGCCGGCGTGTCATGGCGAAGTCATCCGTAGGAACCAGCAGGCGGGAATCGCGCAGGGCCGTCAGCGGCAGGGATGTCTTGCCCGCCCAGGCGGCGTCCGGCGGGCCGATGACCCAGATCGGATGGCTGCCGAAGGCCCGGGCCGCCAGGCCGTGGTCCGGCGCGACGGGCAGGACGGTGGCGCCCACTTCCAGCTCGCCGTCGGCGACCAGGTTTTCCACCGCCTGGCCCGTGCCTTCGCGCAGCGTCAGATGGATGTCCGGATGGCGCTCGCGAAAGCGCTTGACCACAGGCGTGAACAGTAGATTGATCATGGGCGGAATGCCCACTTCCAGCGCGCCGCGGCGCAGGTCCGCCGTTTCACGGATTTCCTCGGACAGCTGGCGCATGGTCTCCAGCACCTGCAAGCCGCGTTGGTACATCACGCGGCCGGTGTCCGTGGGGCGGGCTGTATGTCCGTCGCGGATCAGCAGCTGCGCGCCAGCTTCCTCTTCCAGTTGCCGGATCATCTTGCTGACGGTGGACTGCGTGACGAACAGGGCGCGTGCCGCCTGCGTGAAGCTGGCGTGCCTGACCGTCTCGACAAAGTAGCGCAGCGCGCGCACATCCATGGAGCCATCCCGTCCGCATCGGCGCGGAATTTCAATTAATGAAAAAAGCGACTTGAATGAATGATTTTAAGTCATTACGAGATTTGAAGCCGCGTTCCTATACTGCCGGAAAATCGTCCGCCTTCCCGTGATCCGGGATTGCGGACATCGGGAAACGCCGCGTCAGACGGCGTCCGGACAGAAGGCTGCCGTGCCCGGTCCGGTCGCCGGCCGTCGGCCCTCAAATCTGGAGACACCATGCATCTCGACCGTATCCGCCATTCCGGCCTGCACGCCAGGATCACTTCCGCCGAAGAGGCGGCCCTGCTGATCGAGGACGGCATGACCGTCGGCATGAGCGGATTCACCCGCGCGGGCGACTGCAAGTCGGTGCCTGCGGCGCTGGCCCGGAGGGCGGAGCGCGAGCCGCTGTCGATCACGCTGATCACCGGCGCCTCGTTGGGCCACGATACCGACAAGATGCTGGCGCAGGCCAATGCGCTGGCGCGTCGCATGCCGTTCCAGGTCGACACCACGCTGCGGCGCAAGATCAACCAGGGCGAGATCGCCTTCATCGACCAGCATCTTTCGGAAACCGCCGAACAGCTGCGCGCCGGCCATATCGGGCCCGTCGACGTGGCCATCATCGAAGCCGCCGCCATTACCGAAAGCGGCGCCATCGTGCCCACCATGTCCGTGGGCAATTCGGCGTCCTTCGCCTTGCAGGCCAAGCGCATCATCATCGAGCTGAACGTCGGCGTGCCGGCCGCCATCGAAGGGCTGCACGACATCTATGTGCCGCAGGATCGTCCCGCGCGCGAACCCATCGGCCTGATGGCGGTGGACCAGCGCATCGGCAAGCCCTACATCGAAGTGGATCCTTCCCGGATCGCGGCCATCGTTGTCACCGAGAAGCCGGACAGCCCGTCCAATGCCTTGCCGCCGGACAATGAGACCAACGCCATCGCCGGCCACATCAATGATTTCCTGCGCGCCGAGGTCAACGCGGGCCGGCTGGGCAATGGCCTGTTGCCGCTGCAGGCCGGCATCGGCACCATTGCCAACGCGGTGCTGCACGGCTTCGAGTCCTCCGAGTTCGAGCAGCTGTCCATGTATTCCGAAGTGCTGCAGGACAGCGCCATCGAGCTGCTGGACCAGGGCAAGCTGCAATTCGCCTCGGCCTCGTCCATCACCGTATCCAAGCCGGTCTACGACAAGATCCTGGCCAACATCGAGCACTATCGCGAACGCATCGTGCTGCGTCCGCAGGAGATCAGCAACGCGCCCGAGATCGTGCGCCGGCTGGGAATCATCGCCATCAACACGGCGCTGGAGTTCGATATCTACGGCAATGTCAACTCCACGCATGTGGGCGGCACGCACATGATGAACGGCATCGGCGGGTCGGGCGATTTCGCCCGCAACGCGCATCTGGCGATCTTCGTGTCCAAGTCCATGGCCAAGAACGGCGACATCTCCAGCGTGGTGCCCATGGTGTCGCACGTGGACCATACCGAGCACGACGTCGACGTGCTGGTCACCGAGTGCGGCCTGGCCGACCTGCGCGGCCTGGCGCCGCGCGAGCGCGCCCGCGCCATCATCCGCCACTGCGTGCATCCGTCGTACCGCGAGGCCTTGCAGGACTACTTCGACCGGGCCTGTGAACGCGGCGGCCAGACGCCGCATCTGCTGGAAGAGGCGTTCTCCTGGCACCAGCGCTTCAGCGAAACCGATTCCATGCGCCTGTCCAAGGCCGAGGTGCGCAAGGTCGCCTGAAGCGCGCCGCGGCCCGGTCCACTATCGCCGCGAGGCGTGGTGCCGGGCCAGTTTCATGTCTTGTCGTCGCCGGGGCGGCGTCCTTCGGGTTTCTCGGGCGCGGGCACATGACCGCGCCTCGCGCCGTACAGGCCGCGCGCGAGGCTGAGCCTGGCCGAGGGCGTTGTCTTGGATTGGGGCGGAGCGGCGCTTGCCGCTCCGCCTATTTTTTTGGGTTCTCGCCTTCGGCGCAATCTTCGGGCTGGTACGTGACCAGCGACTTGCGCGACAGCTCGAGTTCGTCGCGCAGCCATTGCTTGAGCGCGACCAGCGGCGGCCAGTCGCGCAGACTGGGGCGGTAGACCAGATGATAGGTCTGCGCCTGTTCATACTGCACGCGTACCGTCGACAGCTGCACCAGCCTGCCTGCGCACAACGCGTCCGCGGCCAGCAGTTCGCGGCCGAGCGCGATGCCCAATCCTTGTTCCGCCGCCTGCAGCATCATGCCCGCGTCATTGAAGGTCGCGACGGGGTTCACCGGAATGCGCAGCCCGGCCGAGTTGAACCAGTGTTGCCAGACATCGCGCTCGCCCAGCAGGGGCTGTCCTGCGAGCGTCTCGGGCGTGTGGTCCGGCAGGGCGCGCGCCGTTTCGGGGGATGCCAGCGCGATGAGCGGCAGCGGCACATCGAATAGCGGTTCGGATTCGACCCCCGCCCAGGGGCCGCGCCCGAAGCGCAGCGCCGCATGGAATCCATCGCGCAGCAGGTCCACCACCTGCTGCGAGGTTTCCATTTCCAACGTCAGCTCCGGATGACGGGCGCGCCAGCGCGCCATGCGCGGCAGCATCCAGCGCTGCGCGAACGAGGGCAGCACCGAAACCCGCAGTTGCAGGGAACTGCCCGCAGCCGCGGCGGCGGCCGTGCGCATGCCGTCGTCCAGCAGCGCCAGCGCTTCCTGCACGCTGCACAGCAGTGCCGCGCCGGCGGGGTTCAGCACGATCCCCCGGCCGCTGCGCTCGAACAGGTCGAAACCCAGCTGTTCTTCCAGGCCACGGATCTGCTGGCTGACGGCGCTATGGGTCAGGTGCAGGCGTTCGGCCGCGGCGCGCAGGTTCTGCAGTTCGGCCACCGCGCGAAAGGCGGGCAGGGCGTTCAGGGATAGTCGCATGGCTGGAATAAGGGGATATGGATCGCTGGTCAGTTAGTGGTTAGATTAACTGACCAAATCAGGCAAAACAATTTGATTTTTTCTGGGGATTTGGGCGGATACGCTAACCAAAACATTCCAAATCCGGAGCAAATCATGAGTCATCTGCAATCCAGCCCCGCTACTTCCTGCCTTGTCGCCTGCGACGCCGTGCCGCCGGCGCGGGATACCCAGGAACGCTGGGCTCCCTCCAGCCTGCTTGGCCGTCTGCTGCAGGTCTGCCTGCAATGGCGGAACAGGAACCGGCTGCGCAATACGGCGGAAGGCTTGGACGAGCATATCCTGAAGGACATGGGGGCGCCCGATTGGCTGGTCAGCGAGGCCAGTGTCAGCCGGGAGTTCAAGCGTTTGCGCAATATCGACTATTTCCGGTGGTAGTTTCGGCTTGCCGCTCCTAGGGACGCCTGCCAAAGCTCGGCCTGAGCCGGTCGATTCATCATGGCGCCAGGTGCATGCCAGCCGCCCGATGGGGGCGAGGCGGGGGTGAGGTCGACTTCCCTTTAGCAGTCCCTGGAATGTGCTGACGGCCTAAACGCGGTGCTATCTATATATAGAGACGCCATTGTCCATGGATGGCAAGCAGGAAGGGGGGGCTGGCGCGGCTGGAGCAGGGGTAGGTCGCTGGCTTTGCGCGGTCCTGGGCGATCCGGCAGGTGTCGCTACTCAGACTTGAGCTCGCTCTCTATATAGAGAGATCCCTATAGGAACCATCTGCATACTAGAAGAGGGTTCCTATGGAAGAAAAATGGCCTGGCGTGCCTGACGAGCCAGGACTCTCCTGCTCTTGTCAGGCACTTTGCCATGGATGGCGGCGAGCTAAGCGCAGATTTCTTCACTCTTTTTGCGTCGCGCTGATGACAAGCGAAATTTCTGTGCTATAGTCTCGCTCCTTCGCAGTTCAAGCAGTTTTCTGAACCGCGAAGCCAAGCAGGACGCAACGGGTTGTTGGTTTTTCCAGCGATCTGCCGCAGCGGCAAACGAGGTTCTTCGG